>JAJRPU010000121.1 GCA_024280615.1 Bacteroidota bacterium
CTGAACCATCATATCTCCTGAGATTGAGAATATTCCCAACCAAGTCATAAGAATACTTCGTTGAATAGTTTTTAACCAGACTTGCACTCCATTCTGAACCATTGAAACCTGTGAGTGTTGTCGCTCTGGTTAATCTGCCAAATCTGTCATAGCGGAATGAATATGCCGTGTGCAACGTGTCCAAGTTTAGAGACCACGAACTTATCCAGCCGGTGTAATAGGGTTTGTAAAGATGGGAACTGCCTGAAACAATTGACGCCTCCAGTGGTGTGACGGTGGGTTTGATGGGCTTGTAATCGTTGGGATAGTATCTTAAAAGTAATGAGAGAACGTCCCTCGCAAAATATTGATAAGTTCCTGAAATGCCGTCTCGGGATGGGTCGTTTTCTAAAACTTCCGAATTGATTGCCTTCAGCCAGCCATCCAACGTATAAGCATAGTCAAGACCTTGAAGCATCAAGTCTTTGGGACGGATTTCGCGCCTCATAAGTTTGCCGTCGGGATAATATTTTAAGGCACTCTCCAAAATCCAGTGTTTCCCATCCCTACTTGTCCACACATATTTTAAGTTACCCATAGCGTCATAGGCAAATTTATGAAAGAATTGGTCTTTTTTGCTCTTGTTGTAAATCATCTGCCGCACCTTTCCGCTAACTGCATCGTAAAGATACAACATTTCAAATTTATGGTGTTTGAATCTTTTCAACATCGGAATCTCGTGAATTTCTCGTTTGACACGTCCCATTAAATCATAATCGTAATAGACGATATAATCCGGCTCCTCTGTACCTGTCCACTTTTGCCAGACTTTGTGGGTGGTTACGCGACCGCGGAAGTGTCCACTTGTTATCGGACTGCCACTGGCGGCTGTGCATAAACTTGCACAAATCTATCCCACACAACACTTGTATTTATCGGCACATTGCTAACATATGCAAAATTAACAAAATTTGATGAAAGTGAAGCAACGCCGCCTTCTATGGGTCGGCTCAGTCCGTGGTGCTTAATGAAGTAAATTATAATCAAAATATTTTCATCTATCATCCCAGAACTTTTCCCATAAGTATAAAACAAACATAAATAAAAATATATGCATTGAATGAAATATTATCCAAAACGGCGTCTGATAAGGATGCTTCGACATTAAGTATCCTATTATTTCCTTAGAAAAATCAAATGTTGAAAGATAACTCCAGTAAAATACAAATAGTAAACCAAATAATCTAAAAATATCACCGTATTTATCTCTTAAATATGGCTTACAACCAATAATATACCACAGTAAAAGTAATACCTGAGCCAAAAACTCAGGCATTAAAATAACTATAGTAAAGGACCCAAAGTAAAAAATATCTGATTTAGATGCTTTAATCCTAAATACTTCATCAAGCAAAATAGCTACCACCCACTGACTATAATTTAAAATAACATTCCAAATAAACCATCCAACTAACAATCTATATATATAACACTTATTACTTTTAATGTACCTGACTGCTCTTATAGCTACGTCTACCATAACTTTCCTAATCACATTTAAGGTACGTTTCATAAACGTAGTATTATTTTTGATCTATGGACATTCTCCATACTCATTACATAAATCTTCATAACTGCTCTCTAATGCTTGGTAATTTGACTTATTAATGAAAACACTCTTAACGACTGTATTTGGTGGAATAAATGCAAACGAAACATAAGTGTTATTCGCTGCCCACAATGCCCCCTTTAAAGCCATATATCTATCATAATCACTCCTCCTTATACCCTTCATATAATTCTTAAAATTCTTCGGTGCACTTTTTAAATCTTCAATAAGATTACCCGTAGGAAACATATGTTCAATAAAACTTATCCGCTCCAATATAGATTTTGTGCTATAAAATCTATTAGGATTTAAATAATTATACGCCCAAATACCAAATACCAAATTTCCTATTGCATCCGCCCAATACGGCTTGCCATCCACTGTCACTAAAAAATATCCTTCTGCCTCTTGTGCTTTCCAATCTGCCCTACCCGTTCCAAAAAAATCAATGGCAAACCAATCCCTCATAGCAAACGACACTACATCATCCCAACTAAAATGTTTCAAATTTTCATTCTCCGTTATATCATCCGCAACATCCAACAACGGCATGTAATTATCCGCAGCAGGCTCAAACCACTGTATGCCCTTCTCATACAACTCCTTTGCACTCATACTTATCACTGTATCCTTCCCATCATCTAAACTAAATAAAAATTTGTTGTTGCTATCATACACCTTTATCGTATCTCCCAATGGATCAACATACAGCACAGGATTATCACTATTCACAACATACGGACTCACCCACGCATAACTCTCCCACTTCGGCTCAACCTGATACCACCTAGCAATTCTGGCATCTAACAGCCTGTATAGCGTATAATACGTCCCCCTCGTTGAATCCCAATCCTCAAACAACGAACCAGCATTGGCTCCAAATTGATACTTACCCAAAACCTTCTGCCAACCATAGGGATAATAATCGGAAATCTCATCCACTTTCGGCTTATAATAAGCAACCGTGCTTCCATCTTGAGAAACTGGAACCCTCTGGTCCCTGATAACCACTCTCACATTATTCAAATGGTCTGTCAACTCATACTTCCTCCTTGCCTTCAACAACACAACATCAGGACACATAACACTATTCGGAAACATGCACTTGACATAACTCTCATTACAAACTATCGGATAAGGACACACTCGCCATTTGACATCCCCTAATTCCAATATTCCCAACCGCCTCGTACCTTCATATATCGGCAAAAAGTCCAACTTTAACGTATTTCCACTTATTGAGTATTTCGCCAATAATTGACCCTGCGAATTATAGATAAAAACATCGCCCTCGCTTCCAAAACCCTTAAAAAATCTATATCCTGACGGATTGTAATACATCTTTATCGCCCGATTGCCCATCTTGATTTGCTTGGGTTTGTTGGAATAAGTATACAAAACTTCCATATTTCGGCTCTTGTCCTCTATCATATTACCAACTGCATCGTATAAGTAATTGTTATTTGGCTGGGTCTCTAAATCTATTGGAATTGGTGTGTTGACTCCATCAACTACGCGTTTCAATCGGTTGTTCTTAGGCAAATTGTAGTATTCATAGGCAAGGGAATCAAGCAAATTGCCAGAGGCGTCATAGCGGGTTAA
>JAJRPU010000122.1 GCA_024280615.1 Bacteroidota bacterium
AATTCCAAATTATACCTAAGTTAGTGTCTAACAATAATAGATAGTTGCCGTTACCATAGCTACCTCCTATTAGGAATCCCTGCGAGGTCCTAATAGCTGTTTGCATTTGCTCTGAACCTGCAGTACCTATTGCTATGCAAGATTTTTGTGCTTCAATAATGCCAATTTTCATAGTAAATAATGAAAACAACAATGCGCTAAAAAGTTGTTTTGTCATCTTTAATTCTTTGTATGCTAAGTTATACCTTGCTCTGGCACTAACCAAACCATAAATATGTGTTTTATTATATTTTAACTTACTAATCACGCCCTTAAAGGTTCAATACTTGCTTATGCATTAACTGTTGTTATTTGAAGATATTACCGCCATCAACTATTTCTCCTCCCTTGACTTTCATACTCAAGTTCCAGAACCTGAATCGCGGTCAGTCCCAATAGTATCAAGGGATAGACCAACATTACTACATGTTTGCGTACTTAAAAAGCATTAAAATTGGTCAAAAAATTTGTTTTATCAAAATTATGGCATGAAAAATGCAGGTATTTGTTGGAACGATAGTAAAATCAAGGGTTTATTGAAATAAGATGTGGTAATAGAATTTGCTCCTTATAAATTTCATGCCCTGAATTCAGGGAAGCCCGATGGTTACTGGGATAAGTGCATTGGGTATCTCGAAACTTGAGAGTAATAGTAGTGAGAGAGGGAGTTCTAACATAGGGCAAGAGGAAAATGGTGTGTCTGGAGAGTATGAGGGTTTATGGCAGGCGTTCAGTGGAGACTGTTTGGCAACTGGCATTGTTGGTCTATAACCTGTGGCACTTGGCTAATAAGTTTGGTATAGAGTGGGCATAGGTAGGCGTAGTGTGTCTTGAAATTGGCAAAAATGGAGAAAAATGAAGCAAATAGATAATAAAATGGTAAATTTGACAGACCAAAATGGCATATTGAAGCACATTGATATGCTTGAGTTGATGGTTAAATGTGTTCAATTTTGGAAACTTTGACTTAAAAAAATCAGCCCAGATGGAAAAAGGGCAGTATATCCTATTTATGCAAAGGGTTCTATATGTTTTGAGAAAAGGCGAGTTATGAAGTAGAGGGTATGTGAAGTTGTGTGGATGATCCAGATTATGGATATTATGCACTGGTAAATTTTATATGTGTATTGTTTTTTATACACCATAAATTTGAAATGTTGTATCTTTATGATGCAGTTTCTGGAAAAGTTAGTGAAATGCGTTACAATGCTGGCAAAAAAGACCAATTCTTCCATAAATTTGCCTATGATGCCAAGGGCAACTTAAAATATGTCTGGACTTCCCGAGATGGCAAGAGATGGACTTTGGAAAGTCCCTTAAAAACTACTATCTATATGGGAAACTAATGCGTTGCTATATCCATTTATTGCAGGTATTATAGTGAAGTTCAATATTTGCTCTGACAGAACACATTTGAGAGAGGGAACTCTGACCTTGCATTAATAACATAATTACTTATGAATTCACTACCTTTGTGAAAAAATAGGTAGCCATGGACCCGAAATTGCAGAAGATATATGAAGAGGCGGAGACAGACATGAAGAAGGCTATTGAGCATTTGGAATCAGAGCTTGCTAAAATTAGGGCTGGAAAGGTAGTCCCTGAATTAGTTGAAGGAATTAAGGTTGATTACTACGGCACTCAAATGCCTCTTAACCAACTTGCTTCAATAAACAATCTGGATGCCAGGACCCTCGTGATCAAACCTTGGGACAAAGGGGCACTGGAAGCAATTGATAGAGCTATACAGGAAGCCAATCTGGGCGTTAATCCTACTAACGATGGGGAAGTGATTCGGCTGGCATTTCCACCATTGAGCGAAGAAACCCGAAAAAATCTTGTTAAGAAAGCCCATCAAGTTGCCGAACAGGCAAGAATAGCTATCAGGAACATCAGAAGAGATGCTATTGAGCAGGTCAGGAAACTCAAGAAAGAGGGGATTTCCGAGGACTTAGCACGACACATGGAAGAGGAGATTCAGAAACTCACAGACAAGTATGTTAAGCTAGTTGACAAACATATTGAAAAGAAAGAGCAGGAAATCCTTGAAGTATAAGCATTCCGGCAACTGTCGTGTAATCTCTTTGGGTTAATGTCTGATAGGCGATGGATATGGAGTGTGTTGTCCCTTGCATTTGTCGTTTTCCTGAGGATGCTGGGCATTTTCCTGGTTATTCCCGTATTTAGTCTTGGCACGTTAACTGAATATGCTGGTTCAACTAAGTTCCTTGCGGGAGTTGCCTTGGGGGGCTATGCAGTCACTCAGGCTATCTCTCAGTTCCCGATGGGCTGGATAAGTGACCGATGGGGCAGGAAAATAGCCCTTGTAATTGGTTTGTTAATATTCAGCGTTGGGGGATTATGGGCATATTTAACAACAACTGTAGAGGGACTCATTATAGCCCGGCTTGTTCAGGGTTTGGGAGGGGTCTCTGCCGTCGTAATGGCTGCAATGGGCGATATATCTCCACCTCAATACAGAGCCAGAGCATATATGCTTTCTGGAATGGCAATAGGAGGAGCCATTTTCCTTGGTATTATCCTTGGAGGCATTTTATATGACATCATTGGGTTTAGAAAATTGTTTCTTATTCTGGCTATCTTGTCTTTCATTGGAATTCTTATTACACTTATGCTTCCCTTACAGAAGAAACCAGTGAGCCAGTCAACAAGTCCAAATCTTAAACTATCCGAAATTTTTTCCTTTATATCACCGGCTTTATACATTGTTTTTGCTCTCACTTTATTGATGCAAGTCTATTTCTTTGTGTTGCCACTTGCTTTGACAGAACTGAGCATTGACCGTGCTAAGGCAACAGCATTGATAATCATCCCTTCGGCTTTTGTCTATCCCATTATACACATTGCTGAAAAAAGGGGCAAAATTAAGGTCGCGTATTATCTTGGATATTTGCTTGTCCTGTTCTCCTCCTTGCTATACGCACTTGGTTATGATAACATTCTTACCATTGTAGCCATTCTTGGCGGAACAACAGTATATCTCATGGGATATTCACTGTTCCAACCATTGCTGCCTTCATTCATCTCTTTCAGAGTGGGGGAGGAACGGCGGGGGGTAGCAATGGCTATGTATAACTTCATAGGCTATGGGGGCATGGCAGTAGGCGGTCCACTGACTGGATTTATTATGCAACATGTTCAATCGGTAATATGGATTGTTCCTTTGGGCGTCTCTTTGATAATGTTTGTTTTTGTTAAGTCTTTGGCAAATGCTAACCACTGAACAGAGGATTATTTTATTATCAAAATTGTGTAGGTTTGCAATATGAACATACAGGAGTTGGAACAGGAGGTTAAGGGGTTAATAAGGGAGATTCCGGACTTCCCGGTCAAAGGGATTTTGTTCAAGGACATAATGCCTGTTTTGAGGAATCCTCAAGTGTGCAATAATATCACACGCACTTTTGAATCCGTGGTAAAGGACTGGAATGGGGAGGTCATAGCAGGAATTGAAAGCCGGGGGTTTTTCTTTGGTCCATCAGTAGCTTTCAATCTTGGACTTCCCTTTGTACCTGTGAGGAAAGTGGGTAAGTTGCCAGGGGATACGGTCGCCGTGTCGTATAACCTTGAATATGGAACTGCAACCATAGAGATGCACAGTGATGCTATAAAACCCGGACAACGGGTAATCATCCACGATGATTTGCTTGCCACAGGCGGAACAGCAGAAGCTGCCGCTCAACTGGTTCAAAAACTGGGCGGTCAAGTGGCTGGATTCCTTTTCCTTGTTGAACTGGATTTCCTTGCTGGTCGGGAAATTCTTGCAAAATACTCAGATAACATTTTTTCAATTGTTCACTACGAAAAATAAAAGGCTTATGAAGTTTACAAAGTCTGAAAGACAACAGATGGTCGCCGAAACAGTTAGGAAATTCGCTGAAAAGCATATTGCACCAAATGTGCTTAAATGGGATAATGAACAGTATTTCCCTGCTGAACTCTTCCCTGAAATGGGCAAACTGGGGCTGACCGGAATGCTTGTCCCTGAGGAATATGGCGGTCCCGGATTAACATATTTTGAACTCATTGACGCTATTATTGAACTGGCTAAAGTGGACCCGTCCATCGCCCTCTCAGTAGCCGCTCATAATTCCCTATGCACAGGACACATCCTACTTTTCGGAAACGAAGAACAGAAAAAGAGATGGCTTCCTAAACTGGCTTCTGGGGAATGGATCGGTGCCTGGGCATTAACAGAACCTGAGTCCGGGTCCGACGCCGCAAGCCTCAGAACAAAAGCAGAACGAGATGGAGACCATTGGATACTAAATGGCTCAAAAACTTTTATAACCCACGGCAAAAGTGGGAACATAGTTGTTGTCATGGCACGAACAGGAGAGGGAAAAAACATTACTGCGTTCGCTGTTGAAAGGGGAACACCGGGAATGTATGCCGGCAGAAAGGAAGACAAATTGGGAATGAGGGCTTCAGAAACAACAGAAGTAATTTTTGAAAACTGCCGAATTCCGGATGAATGGAGAATTGGAGAGGTGGGAGAAGGGTTCAAGCAAGCAATGGCTGTCCTTGACGGCGGCAGAATTGGAATCGCTGCATTAAGCGTTGGAATAGCCCTTGGGGCATATGAGCGTGCAAAACAATATGCAAAAGAAAGAAAACAATTCGGAAGACCAATAGCAGAGTTCCAAGGAATCGCTTTCAAACTGGCTGAAATGGCTACTAACATAGATGCCGCATTACAATTGACTTATAAAGCAGCACAAGAGAAAATCAAAACAGGAAAGGGAGGCAAATGGGCAAGCATGGCTAAGTATTATGCCTCTGAAGTGGCTGTCCAAGTAGCCAACGAAGCAGTACAAATCCACGGAGGCTATGGATACATAAAAGAATTTATGGTTGAAAAATTCTACAGAGACGCTAAACTGGCTACAATAGGCGAAGGAACTTCAGAAATACAAAAACTTATCATCAGTAGAGAAATTCTGTCAGAAATCGGATATAAAGGAAATAAGTAATCTGGCACAACACTATCTAATATCACGTACGTTTTGAGCAAGCATCGCTGTTCGCTTTAATTGTAGTTTGCTATTTTTATAAGTATGAAACTTAAAAATAATATCGCTATGAGCAAGTTCATCGTTGGCTTCACTGTCTGTTTGGGCATTCTATACATAATTCCATTTTTGGTGTTTATCTCTGCTAAATCCGAGGGAGTTCGTAAGACGGCAAAACCGAATATTAACATGTGTTGTTTTTTTCTTCATAAAAATTGGGAACCTAAATGGAATTGCGGATTACATATGCTAAGCACTAAGAAACTGAAAATTCCACTTAGAAAATTATGCAATAAAGAAATAACAAGATTAAACATAAGTAGTGGGAATAATGCATTTAAAGAATTTGACGATGAAGAGCTTTTATTAACAATATTTAAACATTATTGTTATAATGAAATGATATCACAGGCAATATGGTTAGAAGATACTACCTTTAAAGGAGATACTATAGCATGGGACAAGCTTAAGGAAAGGGGCTTCCTATTAGTTGATACGATAAAAATTTATTTACATGCATATTTAAGCAAGGACCCGAAAGCAGTGGTTTATTGGTTTTATGAAGATGCAATACTTTCTGAAAATTTGCAAGGATGTCAAATCACTTATATTGAGCGATTAGACATAGAACATAGGTTTGTGGTATTATATGCTAATGTAGTGATGGATTATCATGGTGTAGTTTCAGATTTTTTAGAGGACTATTGGAAATATCTCAAGCGGATGATAGCTCGTTAAATTTTTAGACAGATGGTTTTACTTTTATATTTACTTTACAGTTATGCGATTCATTAACTATAGGATATGGTTTCAATATGTTCTACGGTTCATCTTCTTCACTGGGTTTTATGCCTTCATTAATGAAGCATTATTCGTTTTTCTCATTTCTATTAATGTTGCAAACTTAAAAGATATTTTCAATGATATAAATTTTTTAACTTGGTTCTTTGTTTTCAGGTTGCCTGTTTATGCCTTTAATGGATTGCTTGACTTGGCTTTATGCAAGGCAGACTGGCAACGAAACGCCTTCTTTTGCAGGAATCAACTAATCTTAACCCTAGACGTACTAATAGTTTCAATACTTGTCTTCTTGTTTAGCAAAATTGCTATTTTCATAGGTCTATGGACATTTTTCAGATATGGCAATATAGCCTTTTTGTATTCAATCATACTTGAGGCAGATACAAACATTATCGTACCATTGATTTTAGCCTTTACAACATACGTATTCGTTAACCTTTCCTATGGACTGTCAAGAAAGTTTGCCTTGTGGCTTTTAAAAGAAGCACACTTAGTCTCATAGAGTTTTTTTGCTTACTATGTGTCCACTATGCTATACTCTGACGACACTGGGATTTTAAATTACCCTCATGTTGCGTCAAAAAGAGTCTTGTTCATATTGCCCTTTAATCTTCGTCCAAAGAAGTATTTGCAATCCAAGCGAGGCAATAATAAGCAAAATGCCAATACCTACAATTAACAGGATTGTGCCGATACGCATCAATAAGCCAGAGGTCTTGAATTCTTTGATTCCAGACACTTCATGCAGACGCTTGTGTAGCAAATAGAACAATAAGCCATCGCCTACCAGCATGACATATACCAGGAAAAGCATGAAAATCACGCTAAACTCAAGTTCTGAAAGTACCTTCGTGAATTCTATTATATCAGTTTGTTGTGTATATATAGTTTCAGGCAAAGATATATATACCAAAAATCCAAAGATTACTATAAGTAGTGATGAAGACCCTAGAGAAAAGGCATATGCAATAACAAGGGCTTTTGTTTTGTTATCTTCCCATTCCTTAGCTAATTGGAAGTAGGCTATTAGTTGCACGATTAGACCAATAGGGATGCCCAGCAACCCAAAGTTGGCAATGGATTCCAAAGAAGGAAAAAACCTTGCAATTTGAAGAATTATTGCCAACAACATTAAGTCAACACCAATAAAAGCAATGTCTGCAACGCCTTTTGGTATTGGCTTTCCAAGTGGTCTTCCTTCCGTCATGGAAACTGTGTTTTAACAGCAAAAATAATAAATCACTTCAATTAGAAATACTATGCTCTGATGCTTTTTCCTTTTCAACAGTTTGATGCAATGCTTTTCCCCATGCATAAAGGCTAATCATTAAACCAATCCCAAATCCTACGATGCCTATCAAGAAGATTAATGTTAACGCACTAATTAGAAAGATTAACCCAGCAGTTTTGAATTCGTTGATGCCACTCACTTCCCCTATTGTCTTGTAGATGAAATATGCTATGACGGACAACACAAGTATATTGATAAAAATCAGCAATAACATCATTATGACGTCCTTAGCATATTCTATGAATTCTGGGCTTTTAGGGTCAATTTCTGATTTTGGGATTTGCTCAAAGTTAGAATACTTCTGAGTGTGTAATTCATCTAAGACTGTTGCAGTAACACCAAACAAAAGGGCACTTATGATTAATAGGTATCCTAAAATTTTTAATCGTCTTTTATTCCAAATTTTACCCAACTTTATTACTGCCACAGCGAAAAACAAAATGCTAAAAAACCATAAAAGATTTCCGATTAATTCCAAAGCAAAGGAATCTAACTTTGAAATCAACAAGCCTGCGATTATGCTAACAATGAGAAGAATAATTGACCATATCCCTTTCAGGGCAACATCCTTTGGAATGACCTTTGGCTCTTGCATCTCTTTTGCTTAGTTTTTCCTGCTAAGATAAGTTATTTTTGTGTTAAGACAAAGCCACGATAGAAAGGGAGCACATAATACCAGCACCAAGAAAAGATACTTGTGAGAACTGAGTTGTCCATTTGTTGATGGACTGAGGTTTCTATTACTGAAACAGTCCAAGCATCAATTCCAATGCCTGTTACGATGCTTCTAATAAGACTAAGCACAACCATAATAGCAATAGGAATTAAATGGAACTGATGACTATGCCAACTAAAACCGATATAATTCTTCAGAAGTCCAAGTTTGCAGCATCCCTCGGAAAAGGCTTTGGCTGTGCTATCGTCATTTCCTCTATGGTTTTTAGTTTTGTGAAAATACAATTGATAATGAGAGCCTTTGCAATGTTTTTCTTTATATGGCTTGTTTCACTAATAGTTTCGGCACAGGACCAAGACGAATTGGTAATAGTTATTGATAATGCCCCTGTCTTGTATGATACTCTCAATGCCCATTCTGTTATAGGATACTTGTCCAAGGGAACAGTTGTTTTAAAAGACTTTTTTATTGAAAATCCTTCCGATTGGATTTATGTTGAAAACGGAGACGATAGTGTAACACTATCAGGATTTGTTCACAAAACGTGGGTTGTGCAACTGGACACACTGCCGCAATATAAAGAACAAACGTCGGATTACGCTTCACAATTGTGGTTAAAGACACGACTGAGATAACCGATGCCAGTTTTATTAACTATGGCAACGACAACTGTGTGGATGAGTTTTACCTTGTTGAAAAGATGGAACTGTATTGGCAGGGCAAATGGATAGAACAGCCTGATACCCTGTTTAAAGACCTGTGTGCATTATGGCATGATGCAGGAACCTTCTCAACTTTTGATTCAAAAGAATTCAGAATTTATAAGATTGATGAGTTTTATTATATAAGGCATGATGGTGGAGACGGTGCAAGTGCTTATGACATAATATGGGTGATAAAAGACGGTAAAATTGTTCAGAGATTAATTGATAGTATCTAAATTGCAAGTTGATAATAATTTAACCCATGCGAACAAGTATGTGATAAGTGCAATTAAACTAAAAACTGCAGAGGAAATATAAGCGAACATTAAAAGTGGGTTGTCTGATATTTGATGAAATGAAACAGTATAAGTAATGGCACTTAGCAGAACGAAAGAACTTGAAAACTTAAATAAACTAATGAAAGTTTTTCTTGCTAAATGTGATAAGACCCAATATAGAGCCATTGTGGGAATCAAAATTTGAAACAGGGAACTTAGAAGACTATACTGAACCATTTGTCAGAAATGTGTTTCACCATAGGTCCCGAGGTTCCCTGTGCTATTGGTTGTTTGAAAAGTGGCTTGGTAAATAGGGAAGTATCTCCCAATTGATTCTGATAAGAAGATATCGGAAACCCATACGAAAACACCTAATGCAACTGTTATAACATAAACGATGACTTTGAGAAGCAAGGAATTGTCTTTCCATCCAATGGCAGGCAACACCAAGCCCAGAATAAACAGAAATGTTCCAGCAAGAGAGAAATATAAAGCAGGAACACTAGTTCCATCGTGGAAATGATACACATAAAAGAAAACTAAAATCAATAAAATTCCAACTATAGAAGATAGAGAACCCATAACAATCATGCTTCTTCCTTTCAGGACTTAATTCTTTCTTCCTCCTGTGCTTTTTATGTATAGAAAAAACCAATAGAATCCTACAAATAGGACAATTCCCTTTTGGACATTGAGGATTGAATCAACAAGGGCAAACCCTAACACTGCAATAAGAAACGTCAGCATAGCTCCTGAATTAGTGTTTATAGCGAAATATACCAACATAATCAGCCAAGCAAAGGCAAGGAATATGCCTCCCCCAAGCAGAAATTCAAGGAATTGGTTATGGGCATTTAGGTTTTCTTGGGCAGCAAGTTCAAAGCCTTTTTCCAAATAGCACTTTTGAAGGGTTGGTTTGACGTCCGTCGTGCCAACGCCCAACACCAGAATAGTAGGGTCATCTTTTATCGTTTCAATTGCACATGTCCATACCCTGAGCCTCACTTCATCGCCCTTGAAAAGATTTAGCAATCTGAACCGTACTGCATCATTATGCATAAAAAGAGCCAATAAAATAGTTGAAACAACAGAAAAGATTAAAATCCCACTGAGTTTTATTCTTTTTGTTTTTATAAGTGTATATATTGCCCCAATTATTACAGCAAAGAGGAAAACAATTGTTAGTCTGGAAGCTGACTGCCACAGCCCTATCAGTAGCAGCATTAATATTATTGCATTACCTAATCTGTTATGTCCGTATATGATTCTGCTTAACACAAATGAAATGGCTATTGTAAGCATAAATGCCAGCAAATTAGGGTGCATGTTAATTAAAGAAGAGAATTCAACGTATGTTCTGGATAGAAAAAATTCCCAGAGGGACTGGGTGCTCTGAAACCATTGATAAAACAAAATCCCTTCGGCTATTAAGACCATAATTACTGTTCCCGAAATGAAAGCGGTCTTGATTTTTTCTTTTTGCTTAGGCTCAAGGAGAATAAGCGGGCTGAGGATGACAGGGAAAATAATAAATGGCAGTTTTTGTATTATGTCCTCAAGGCTTAGTATTAAATTATAAGAGTTCAATCCGCCAATAATTATTAGTCCAAAAAGCACTATGGATGCCCGAAAGGGAATCCTATGTTGTCGGTATGCCTCTTTAAGAACACTGATCGCTTTGCCTCTATCAAACAGTAAATAAGCAAGCCAGGAGAGGGAAGATAGCCAGATGGCTATTGTGTTAATAACATTTGGCAAAGCAAAAGAAAAGAAAAGGATTTTTAAGTGGCGTGTATGCCAGCAGTTCCAGAATGGGTCGTTCCTGTTCACGCAAGCAAATCCTTATATTCAGGATGTTTTTCAAGGTATCTCTTCACGTATGAACACACAGGAATAACTTTCAGGTTGTGGGTTTTAGCGAATTCAAAGGCTTTCTTAACCAGTTTCCCTGCTATGCCCCTACCTCTGAGTTCTTCAGGTACGAAAGTGTGCGGAAAAACAATAGTGTTGTCATCCTTGAAGAAGTATTCACAAACGGCTTCCTTCCCTTCTAATTCTACATAAAATTTTCCAGCGTGTTTGACTTCTATTTTTTCTTCCGTCATAGTTACAAATTTTGTTTAAAAATAGGCAGTAATATTGATTTATGTGGGTTGCTTACTTTTGCTATTGCTATGGCACAGGAAAAACCAAAGAAGATAACGACCTACACGCTCAGGCAAATGAAACAGGAGGGCATTAAAATAGCTATGCTCACTGCCTATGATTACTCAACAGCACGAATCCTTGACGAAGCAGGAATAGATGTTATCCTTGTAGGCGATTCAGCAGCAAATGTAATGGCAGGATTTGAAACGACCCTACCAATTACCCTTGACCAGATGATATATCACGCTCAATCAGTGGTTAGGGCGGTTAACAGGGCTATGGTAGTGGTTGATTTGCCGTTTGGAACATATCAGGTTAATCCAGAGGAGGCGGTTAGGGCTGCAATTAGGATAATGAAGGAGAGTGGTGCCCACGCTGTTAAACTGGAAGGAGGCAGGCAGATATCTGAAGCAGTTAAGCGAATAGTGGATGCAGGCATCCCTGTAATGGGTCATCTGGGCTTGACCCCACAATCAATATATCAATTTGGAACATACAAGGTCAGGGCGAAAGAAGAAGAGGAGGCACGCCGACTCAAGGAAGACGCCCTATTATTGCAGGAGCTCGGAGTGTTTTCCCTCGTGCTTGAAAAAATTCCTGCGGTTCTCGGTAAGGAAGTGACCGAAATGCTAAAAATCCCAACC
>JAJRPU010000123.1 GCA_024280615.1 Bacteroidota bacterium
ATTTACGAATGAGAACCCACCACTATATACAAAGGAAAGGAGGGATGACCTGAGGAAGACCATTCTCGCCCTGCACCAAAAATATAAAAGTGGATATAGCATTCCAGCATTTCTGGAAAGTGCTTATATGAGTGGTTGGATTCGTGAAAAACGAAACCATGCAGATGTCCCTAATATAGACTTATATATTGATGAGTGGGAGGCAATAGGACCATATCCCAATTTTGGCGGCTTCGGATGGTCCAGAACCCATACACCTGTTGAGGAAAAATGTTGGGATAATATCAAAGAAAGAGGAAAATATAATGTTTGGGTTCAAAAAGGAAAATACAAAGGATTACACATAGTTTATAATTCCCGGTTATTTACAGGGTCTTATCAAATGGTATACCTGCAAACATTTTTTGAAACGCAGGAAGACACGTTAATTATAAATGTTGAACATATGCATCCGATAAGAGTTTGGCTTGATGGAGTAGAAATATACTCTGAGCCAGATGACATTTCTACGTGGAATGGAGCCAGACCAGTGTTGGTTAAAATTAATCCGGGGGTTCACAGGCTCGTTGTTCAAATGGGGGGAGTGCAAAGTAGTTCTAATTATGTTATGGTTAGATTGTCTAACGCTCAAGGGGGCAAGCCAGCTGGATTCAAGGTTTTGAAAGATGGTTGTGGAGTTGATTTGGCAGGAGGCGTTGAGGTTGTGGAGGAACCATTAGAAGATGCTGATAAATGGTTATCACACAGGTTAAATACAAAGCAGATTGCCCTTCAAGAAGCGTATTATTTGTTAACAATTCTGGAATTACTTGAAAAAGATGCTTATAGAAAGGCATATAACGTGCTTAAGCAGATGAAAAGTAAGTATCCTGACCATTTGTTTACTTTGTATGCTAGGTATATGTATGCTTTATACACAGGTAATTCATTAGAAGAGCGAAAAACACGTCAAAAAATAAAAGATAGTTATAAGGAAAGCCTTATTGCCACTTATTTTGAAATAGAAGATGAGTTTCACAAGATGGAATATGAAGAGGCTGATAGCATAGTTAGTGTTTTCATTAAAAAAACTTCCAAATTGCCTATTGAACAATTTCCTAAACTGGACATTTTAATTAATGAATATAAAATTGACCTTGCTGATAGGAAGGATAGAGAGTCAGAAATAATCGCGATTCAGAAAAGGATGTTAGAAAAATATCCTGATTATGAACCCATTGTTGAAGACTATATTGACATTCTTTTAGATGAGGGTAAAGGTAAAAAGGCTATTAAATTGGCGGTTGAATATGCAGATAAATTCCCTACTCAAGGTAACATTTCGCAGGCTGTTTATGTGTTTAGAGAAAATGGTAAGGATAAACAAGCTATATCTTACTTGCAAAAGGCAATTTCTAAACATTGGCATTTCGGGGGTAATTTGTATATAACTCTCGGGGATTTATATAGAGCAGTTAACGATTATGAGAATGCGATTTCTTCATACAGAAAGGCGATGCTATATAGATTTAAACCATCAGTAGTGCTTTTTGAGCGAATGTATGAGGCTTATAAGGAAAATGGAGAAGTGGACTCTGCCTTGTTTTATTTAGATAAGATTCTAGCCCTTTACCCTATTGACTATGAACAGTGGCGAGAGAGATGGGAATTGCGTGAGAAGAGTGTATTGCTAGAGTCTGTTAAACCTATCATAGAACCAGATTCTATATTGAAGATAAAAATTCCTGATTCCCTTGCCGATGAGCACGCGATATTCCTTCATCTGCAGTCAGATAGAATTATATATCCACACTATCCCTTTGAAACCCGGGCATATTTTGTAATCAAAGTTATGACTGAAGAGGCGGCAACTCAATTTAGGGAAATGAGGATTCCTGCTAAGAAGGCGGAGATAATCAAACCGGATGGAACAGTAATAGAAGCTGATATGGGATTCCTTTTCTTACCAACTATTTTTGATGAGCTTGAAGCAGGAGACATTATTTATATGGAACTTGAAGGAGGCTCTTCCCCTGACAACGACCTGTTCGCTTATTATTATGACTATCTTGCTGTTGGAGGAGAACTACCAATTCTAAATATGGAAGTTAATGTTATACAGCATAAGGACTGGACCGTTGATATGAAAATAAATGGTTTTAAAGTGGTTGATACAATGGAACTTGAAGAAGGATATTTTGCCATTAAATTACAAGCCCAAAATATAGAAGATTTACCCCCTGAGCCGGGAGCACCCCCTACTACTATTGTTTCGCCTTATCATATCGTATTTTCTTCTTATCCATCTTGGGACTATATAGCAACGGGATACAGGGATATTTTAAAACGGATTTTAGCTATTGACTATCCTGTGTTGGACGATGAATTAGGGTCCGTCTTGGACTCTATAAGTCAAAATGTAGCAGGAGACAAGGATAAGCTATTTGCATTTATCCGTTATTTCAATGAGAATTTTGATTATAGCCATGTGCCCTTCAGAGAAGGAAGGCTTATCCCTAAGGTTCCTGTTCAAACTTTTGTTTTGAAGTCGGGAGATTGTAAGGACGTTACAACATTATTCCTATACGTTGCCAGAAAGATGAATCTTCCTTCAAAGTTTTATATTGTAGAACCTGAGTATCAACAGAATAATAGATTCTTACTGCCCACAACGGTCTTCTCTCATATAGTTGCGGCAGTGCAAATAGGTTCTGAAGAAATTATTGTAGATTTAACCGATAAATACTTGCCACCGGGTTCATTTCCGTTAGGACTGTTTGGAGTTCCTGCTTTAGGAGCTTCATTTGAACCCGACACAGGCAAAATAACTTTTGGAAGTCTAATACCGGGCTTTAATTACGTTAAATCAAGCATAACAAACCATACTGAAGTAAATGTGAATGAAGACGGGAGTATCAATGTCAAGTTTCATAGATATATGACAGGTCAGTTGTCCAGTCTTGCTAAACACAAGTATCTGGATATGACCCCTGAGGATATCCATGATGACATTAAAGAGAACCTCACTGAAACATTTTCTGAATATCATATAGATGTTGACTCAATTGCCTATGATTTCAAAAAGGATACCACATGGGAATATTATGAACTTACTGTAAAGGACTATGTGGTTTCCCTAGGAAAAATGTCTCAGATAGAGATACCTTTTATAGATAGGGCAATTGTTGAGGAGCTATCTACTGTGTTTGTGCGAGAAACACGGAAACTTCCTCTTATGATTACAACAGGTATCATAGAAGTGATTACAGATTCTGTGGTTGTGAACTATCCGAAGAGCTTGCAAGTGTATGAATTGCCATTTAAAGAATCAGTTAAGATTGAGTCAAAACACTTCAAATGGACTGCTTCTTCTGCTCAACAGGATGGTAAAGTTTTAGTTACCAGAACCTTTGAGCTGGTGCCGTATTGGATCTATCCAGATGAATATCCTAAGGAAAGAGAAACCTTCTTTGATATTAAGAGGCATGAAAAATCCAGATTGTTGTTTGAAAAGCGTTAGAATTTATGCATGATAGTTGGATTTAATGCACGCTTATTAAAACCTGGACTTTCGGAAGGATTAAATGTTTTTGCCAAGGAAGTTATTTTCAGATTGGCACGAAGGAACCCAACTTGGAGGTTCGTCTTGTTTTTTGACCATAAGGATTTTAAACAGTTTTTGCCGTATGATAATATGCGAGGAATTTATGTCCCACCACCGTCCAGAC
>JAJRPU010000124.1 GCA_024280615.1 Bacteroidota bacterium
AACAGACGGAGGCACAAAATAGGATTTCGGTCAACGTGGACAATCTATCAAAAGGCATCTATTACCTAAGGGTAACTTCAACTAAGGGAACAGTAAAATTTGTTCCTATTAAAGTACCTCTTACTTTACATTGCTATGACCTAACACCATATTTACATTGTTTCCATTCTTTTGTTGATTTTTGCATCTTTAACTCAATTAGGGAATTTAGACTGTTGTATTTATTGTTAATATAAGCAAGCAAGTATTAGAGTGATGGGAGATATGCCAATTTTTTACACACGCCTGAGTGTTAATGTTAATAAAGTTGCATTGTTACGCAATTCCAGGGGAGGCAACATTCCCGACGTTATAAAGTTTGCAAGGCATTGTGAGTATGTTGGAGCCGAAGGCATAACAGTACATCCCAGACCAGATGAGAGACACATTCGTTATAGTGATGTATATGCATTGAAACCTGTGATAACCACAGAATTTAACATTGAAGGATTTCCGGATGACCGCTGGCTAAAAATGGTTCTGGAGGTCAAGCCCGAACAAGCGACGCTAGTCCCTGATGAGCCCAACCAGTTAACCAGCGACCACGGCTGGAACACTATTAAGCATCGTTCCTTTCTTCGGGACGTTGTTAATGAATTGAAAAGTGTGGGAATAAGAGTGTCCATATTTGTGGACCCGGAACCTGAGATGGTAGAAGGAGCCGCTCAGTGCGGAGCAGACAGAGTAGAACTATACACCGGTCCGTATGCCCACCAGTTTGAAACTAATCCCAGAGAGGCAATAAAACCATACATTATTGCAGCTAAAGTGGCTTATGAAGTGGGTCTTGACTTGAATGCTGGACACGACCTGAATCTTTATAACTTGCCATTTTTAAAGCGGTCCATTCCATGGCTCAAAGAAGTTTCAATTGGACATGCTCTCATTGCAGATGCCCTTTATCTCGGCATTGAAGAAACCATAAGGCGTTATAAACAGGCATTGAGGCTACCTGAATACATGCAACACAAATAAAACTATGCAATACGGAGAAGTTAATGAACGAGTGGTTGAATTGCTTTTGCAAGTCGTTGAAGAGGTCTATACTGACCAGGAAACTCGTTCTGCTTATGCTTCTGACGAAACAGGATTTTATTTTCCCCCTGATGTCGTTGTTAAGCCCCGTTCTAAGCAAGAAATTTTGGAAATTGTCAGGATTGCCAGTGAGTTTAAAATTCCTATTACCCCGCGGGGAGGCGGAACAGGTTTGAGCGGAGGAGCATTGCCCATCTATGGAGGCATATTGCTTTCAACAGAGAAACTTAATTCAATCCTTGACATTGACACTGTTTCAGGATTGGTAATTACTGAACCTGCGGTAGTAACCCAAGTTTTGCAAGAAGAAGTTGCTAAATTAGGCTTGTATTATCCCCCTGACCCGGCGAGTCGTGGTTCCTGCTTCATAGGAGGAAACATATCAGAAGATTCAGCCGGTCCCCACGCTTTTAAATACGGCACCACCCGGGCTTATGTGCTTAATCTGGAAGTTGTTACACCGACCGGAGAAACCTTCTGGACAGGCAGCAACACCACCAAAAATACCACCGGGTACAATTTAACTCAGGCTTTAGTGGGTAGTGAGGGAACTCTTGCCATCATAACCAAGGCAACCCTGAAACTGATTGCCCATCCTGAAGACTCGCTTCTGCTCGTGCTTCCTTTTGATAGCATTGAAAAAGCAACGATTGCAGTTGGTAAAATAATGCAGACAGGCATAATGCCTGCCGCTATTGAATTCATGGAGCGAGACGCCCTTAATGCCGCAAAGGCTTACCTGCAAGAAATATCCGTTTCTTTACCCGATGCCACAGCTATGCTCTGGGTTGAACTGGATGGGTTCACTGACACACTCTTTTCTCAGGCAGAAAAAATATCTAACCTCCTTTCAAAAGATGTTTATGGAGATATTCTCTTTGCCCATAGCAACGCAGATAAAGAACGACTATGGCAGTTAAGAAGAGTGATCGGTCTCGCAGTGAAAAACATTTCCCCTTATGTGGATGCAGACACCATAGTACCACGACGAAACCTGCCAGAACTTTTAAGAAGGGTTAAACAACTGGAAAAAGTTTATGGACTTAAAACCATTTGTTATGGGCACGCCGGAGATGGAAACATTCACGTTAATATTCTGAAAGGTAATCTTGATGACCAACAATGGAAAGTCAAGTTAGAAAACATGTTAGATGACATAACCCGAGCGTGCGTTGAGTTAGGAGGCACTCTTGCCGGAGAACACGGCACCGGACTGGTCCACAAAAGCAGGTTGCCCCTAGCAGTACCTAAAACAGAAATCGTCATTATGAAACAAATCAAAAGAGTTTGGGACCCACTGGACATACTTAACCCCGGAAAAATTTTTCCTGAATGAGACTATCTGTGTTAGTCCTTATGGCTCTATTCAGTTATTCCCTCTGTGCTCAGGATACTATCGCAACAGGCAATACCCCACGGTCAAACGCTTGGAAAGAAAAGATATTCTTCACAGGAAACATTGGCATGGCTTTCGGAGCCTCTTCCTATTTCATAGGAGCAGACCCCGGAATTGGATATATTCTTACGGAGCGTTGGCACAGTGGCGTCCAAGTGGCTTTATATCTAGCCGGAGACCCAGTTTATACGTATAGACTTACCGGACCGATTATATTCTCAAGATTTTTTATTATCCCCAATGTTCTTTTTCTTTCTGGACAATATGAACTGCTGAGGTCTACAATCAAACAAAGAAGCACTTCTTTTAAAGCAGGGCTATGGCATCCGGCATTGCTCTTAGGAGGCGGAATGGCTTCTTATTCAGGCGGATTGATGCTATTCTTCCAAGTTATGTACGATGTACTTCAGCACGAAAATTCTCTATACTACAACACGCGCTATCTAGTCTTTCGTTTCGGACTCGCTTTCTATTAAAATACAAGCACAATGACGGCACCTGTCAAACTAAACTTTAAGGAATACGGCGACCCAGCAAACCCACCAGTTATTACCCTACACGGACTATTCGGAATGTCAGACAACTGGCACACCATCTCACTCAAATTAGCCGACGAATTCCACGTTATTAATGTTGACCTCAGGAACCACGGAGACTCACCATGGGCGGAACCAATGACCTATGAAGCAATGGCTCAAGACGTGGCACAACTAATCAAAGAACTAAATCTTCCAGAAGCATCCATCATAGGGCATTCAATGGGAGGAAAAGTCGCTATGCACTATGCCCTAAACAGCGGTTGCCAAACACTCAGAAGCCTTGTTGTCGTGGACATAGCACCCGTGGAGTATCCAGACAACGAAACACACCTTAAAATACTTGATTTGTTAGAGAAACTGACACTTGAACAATTCTCTTCCCGTGGACAGATAGTCCAATGGCTTTCTCAATACCTGCCAACCTACATAGCGCATCTCATAGCAAAAAACGTTAAAAGAGACCCAAACGGAAAATTCAGACTCGTCTTGAACGTTCATGCAATACGCAAATACTATAAAGACCTCAGACAAGCAATATCTGGAACAGCCTGCCACAAACCAACTCTGTTCGTTATCGGAGAAAAATCGCCATTTATGAAAGAAGATTATAAACCCATTATCAAACAACTATTCCCCCATGCCCTCTTCGTTACTATAAAAGATGCAGGACACTGGGTTCACAGCGAGAAAACAGATGTCTTCGTTGACGTCGTTAAAAACTTCCTCAGACAAACATGGAAGTGAAAATCAAATCTGAACCCATCCTGTTCTCAATAGTCATACCTGCATACAACCGGGAGAAGTTTCTGAAACGCACAGTAGAAAGCGTCCTTGCTCAAACATACCCGCACTTTGAAATCCTGATTATTGACAATCAATCCACCGACAACACATTCCAAATAGCACAGCAACTAGCCAAACAGGACAGCCGAATAAAAGCCTTCCAGAACGAAAGAAATTTTGAACGGGCATATTCCAGGAACCGTGGGATGCAACTGGCTACCGGGCACTTCCTTACATTCCTTGACTCTGACGATATTCTCTTGCCTCACTGCCTTGAAGAAGCCTATAACTTTGTATCAAAAAATAGTAACAGAAAGTTTTTTCATGGTTTATATGAACTTAGGAAACTGGACGGTTCGCTCGTATATCACTACAAATTTCCCACTCTTGACGACCAACACAAAGCAATCATGGAAGGCAACTTCCTTAGTTGTATAGCCGTATTTCTGCATAAAGACTTGTATTCAACTTATCGTTTTGATGAAAATCCAATTCTTGTGGGTTCAGAAGATTATGAGTTATGGATTCGCATAATGGCTAAACATAAACTTGGCAGAATAAACACGGTGCTTGCACATATAACCCATCATGAATATCAAACAATGGCTAAGCAAGAATTTGAGAGAGTGATGAAGCGTTCTAAGTATATTTACGATAAAATTGTTTCTTTGCAAGACCTGTTTCAAGTGTATAAGCCATATCTTGATCTTTTCTGGGCTCATAGACTTTTATTTGCCTCTACAATAGCTATTAGTAGCAATAATAAAACAAAATCATTATATCTTCTGCTCAAAGCTATCAAAAGAAAACCGTCTATACTATCATCATACAAGATATACTCAATCCTAAAGCAGATGATATTTTATTAGCATATCTTACCACTAACACATTTAAAGTGTTACAATATGCCAATATGCCTCTTGACACCTTATAATTCACTATATTAAACTTCACTATATTAAATTAAGCTATTTATACGTATAAATAAGACTGAAAAATCACTTTTCACAAACAATTTATTACCCCAAAGGCTATGCCTCGGTAATTAAGAAAGTGTTACTAAGCTAAGGAATCAAAAGGTGGTTGCGAACCACACAATAACGCCTTTTGTAATCGTTAACAACTAATGAAAACCTACTTAATGCATGATAAGTTATCTGCAAAGGTTCAGCCGGTTAAAGAAGTGGTTCTGTCATCTTTTGTTTTCTTCATAGTGTTCAGACTACTAATAAATTGTTTATATGTTATGTTTTCCTTTGAAATTCTTGACCCATATTACCCACTTTATGAGTGGCAATGGTATGCTATTTGGTTCGGAATACCTCTTCTTGCAGGATTAATTATTGTTATCAGATACCACAATCAATTATTAAGGTATATAGGAAGGAGTATAGCGTTGATAGTAATTATTATATATGGTTTTTTGGGATTATCCATGTATCTTTTATGGAACTACCCTTTTAAGCGTCCTGCTGTATTTAAGGAATTGCTTGGCGCCAAGGAGGTTCTTGCCATTACTGATTTTTCTTATAAACCTCCTGATTCTATATTACTAATAGAAAACTCTTTAATATCAAAAACAAGTGCCTGCTATGAGTATTATTGCTTATTGGAAAGACCACTAGTGGCATTTCAGGAAGCAAAGGCTTATATTAACAAAAAAGGGACTGTAACGATTAACGTTGTTAGGGAGATAATCCAGAAAATAAAGGCAGAAAACTTGTTGCCCAAACCCTCTTCTGAGTACTATCACGAAAGCGCTAATTCCTTTACTGGTCGGATAATTAAGTTTGAAACTAATAATAAGCAGTATTATATCGTCTCTATTAGAACTGGAGAGGTGAGTAATGACCATTATGCCCTTGCTGAGTTCCTGCTTGATGGAAGGGATTCATTACAAATCATAAAATCACAAACTTTCTATTATGATATTGCAGGTGTTGAGTTCCTTGATTATGCAGGATTACCTTTCTGGTTTGAAACTTTTTTACTAGTCTGTATGACACTATCCATATTAATAAAGTATAGGTTGCAAGCTAAGAAAATATAAGGTACGAATTTAAAAACTGCGATTAATTGCTTAATAGGACACTATGGCGTAAATTTACAGTTTAGAAAAGCACTGATAGTTATGGAATTAAAAGGAAAGACAATCCTTATCACAGGAGGTACTGGCTTCTTAGGAAAACGTCTCGCCCTTGCCTTGAAAAAAGATAATGAAGTTGTCCTTACTGGTCGGAATAACAAACAGAACCTCTTAGCAGAGAAGTTCACAGGATGTAAGGTTTTGCCTATGGATGTTGTTCATATAGAGCAAGTTAGGGAAGTTGTGGCAGAGGTAAAGCCAGATATAATAATTCACGCTGCTGCTACCAAGTTCGTTGACAAAGCGGAAAAATTCCCAATGGAGGCAGTTGACGTTAATGTTGTTGGGTCTCAGAATGTTGCTCGTGTGGCGATAGACAAGGGTGTAAAATTAGTTCTGGGCATATCCACTGACAAGGCATCGCCGCCAATTAGAAACACCTATGGCTTGACTAAATCCCTTATGGAACGTATGTTCTGTGCCACTGACGGTAAGACAGATACCAAGTTTGCCTGTGTGAGGTATGGTAATGTTGCATGGTCAACGGGCTCAGTACTTCCTATTTGGAAGAAAATGTTTGAGGAAACGGGGGTTATAGGAACCACTGGTCCACACATGCGACGTTTCTTTTTTACTGTTGATGAGGCTGTTCAATTGGTCATTACAGCCCTTGAAAACATTGAAAGAATAAGAGGTCGGGTGCTTGCCAGAGAAATGAAAGCTGCTCAGATTGAGGACATCCTAAAAGTCTGGGTTAAACATTTTGGTGGCAGATATGAAAGGATAGAAGGTAGGCCAGGCGAACGAGAAGATGAATACCTAATAGGAGAAATTGAATTGCCTTATACCGAGGAATGGGCAGTTAATGGTATTAAACACTACATTATTGGCTTTAATAAAAAAGTTAACAATCCAATTAAGGAAGTTGTAGCTACGTTCAACGCTCCCCGGCTCACGGAAGAGGAAATCCTACAATTAATAACCAATCCGCCAATTGAAGAACAATGAGAATAAGACATGCTCTTATAATGGCTGCCGGTCGTGGAACCAGAATGCAACCCCTCACTTTCTCTATTCCCAAAGCAATGGCACCACTGCTAAACACAACCCTTATCGCATACGGAATATCACAGATAAGGAAATATGTGCCAAACATTCACGTTACAGTAGGTTATAAAGGAGCAATCCTGGCTCAACATGTGATTGAACAAAACGTTTCTTCTGTTTTCAATACCTCTGGGCATGGCAATGCATGGTGGATATTTAATACCTTAATGAAATATCTTGACGAGCCAGTGTTTGTCCTAACCTGTGATAATGTGATTGAACTGGACTTTGACTTGCTTGAAAAAAACTATTTTGACAAGGGAGCCCCTGCTTGTATGTTGGTCCCAGTCAAGCCAGTGGAAGGATTAGAAGGAGATTTTATACATCACGATGAAAATGGACTGATTTATAAGGTTGACAGACACGACCCAGCACCTGTGTACGCGTCCGGAATTCAGATAGTTAACCCAGTTAAAATCAACAAGCTTATTGAACCAGTGGAAGATTTCTACGATGTATGGAATCAACTGATTGGTTTGAAAGAGCTATATGCCTCTGAAGTGTATCCCAAGCAGTGGCACGCCGTTGATAATTTAAAACAACTTCAATTGGTTAATGAGCTTTTTAAGAACATAGAGTAGCTTATCGTTTTTATTTGACTCAACAGTTATTAGTTTAAGTGGTTTAAAATGCAAAAACCATATTAGACTTATTCTGAAAGGACTTGGTTTTCGTTAAATAAAAGTGT
The DNA here is from genome assembly GCA_024280615.1 of Bacteroidota bacterium. Classification (GTDB taxonomy): domain Bacteria; phylum Bacteroidota; class Bacteroidia; order JAADEI01; family JAADEI01; genus JAADEI01. Next base: position 7,674 of record JAJRPU010000124.1, read on the forward strand.
CTTAACTTTGCATTATCAAAATCAGGAGCTAATGTGGAGAAACATAGGAATTCTTGCGGTTGTTGTTGGGGCAATAAGCCTTGCTGCTTGTAAGAGCGATTGGAGATGCTCTTGCGATCTTGGAGGAATTACTGTTGATACAGTCTATCAGAGTGTAACCAAGAAAGAAGCAAGGGCAAACTGTGACAAACTACAGCAAGACATCAACACATTGTTCCCAAATGTTACTTGTGACATAAGCAAGGCTAAGTAACCAATTATTTGGTTCATTCGTTAAATTTTTGGGGGCGGCTATTTAGCCGCCCTTTTTTATTTAATGTGTATTGATAATTGTTATTATCTTTGCAAAAAACGACGCTATTTATGTGGTGGCTTGATAACGTTCTGTTTTTTATTGCCTTATTTGCTGGAACAGGGGCTTTCGCCTATCAGGTTTGGCAAATCTCTAAGGTCATCAGACGAGGGAAACCTTTTGACCTGAACACAACCACTGGGCAAAAAATAAAGAATCTATTAGTCTATGGAATAGTGCAGAAAAAAATGTTTAAATATCCCCCTGTTGGGATAATGCACATTCTCACAGTGGCTGGATTCTTTATCATAAATCTTGAAATGATAGAAATTATCACCGAGGCACTTACAGAAACGAAACGCCCGTTTCAATATGTGCTTGGAGAGGCATATCCATTGTTCATCGCCGCTTTGGAAATCCTTGCTGTCATAGTAGCTTTCGCTATGTTGTTCTTCCTTTTCAGAAGGCTTGTTTTGCGAGTGCCAAGACTTAGCCATCCAGACCTTGATAGAAAATCGCATTTTGATGCAAACATGATTCTGATAGCTGTATTTTTCCTTATGGTGTTTATACTTCTTATGAATGCTGCTGATTACGCCCTCTACCTGAAAGGTGAACATACATATGCTTTCTCTACACCATTTCTCATTACCTCTTGGATTGCTACTTTCATCACTGGGTTAGATGTTTCAACTCTTCACTTCTTGGAACGACTTGGGTGGTGGGGGCACAACCTGCTGATGTTCGCATTGGCTGCATACTTGCCTCGTTCAAAGCACCTTCACATGTTCTTTTCCTTCGTAAACACTGCCTTAACTCCTAATATGCCCAGAGGAAAGATGCTTCATAAACCGGAGATAAAAGCAGTTATAGACTCTTTCTTGACGGGTGCTGATGCAGGAGGTGAACAACCAGAACGTTTTGGTGCCAGAGACGTTTTAGACCTTCCTTGGAAAAGCATTTTAGATGCTTTCACGTGTACTGAATGCGGGCGATACACAGCCGCTTGCCCGGCAAATCAAACAGGGAAAAAACTCTCTCCCCGCAGAATAATGATGATGACCAGAGATAGGGCAGAAGATTACTTACGACATTGGCGTAAGAACGGTTGGGATGCCCCTTCTCCTGAGGGATCTCTTTTTGATTATATATCAGAAGAAGAAATTAATGCTTGCACTACCTGTGCCGCGTGCGTGGAGGAATGTCCTGTTAACATCAAT
>JAJRPU010000125.1 GCA_024280615.1 Bacteroidota bacterium
CCCGATAGCTAAAGGACTATTAGAGGTGAATCGCCACAGGTAGCCTGAACCACCAGTGGCAAGAATCACTAACGGAACGGTTATTGTATAGACCCTTCCATCATCAAGTGAAACACTCTTAATATTAAATTCACCTAAGGAACGCCTTATCTCATAAACTCTGATATTAAATAGAACTTTAACTCTGTCATTAAACTTATTTAGATGTGAGAGCAAGAAGGTGACTACATCCCTTCCTGTATGGTCTTTTACATGGATTATTCTATTTCTGGTGTGTCCGCCTTCCCTACCAAGGGATAACTGTCCAGTTTTTGTCTTATCAAAGGACATTCCGAGAGAGATGAGCCACTGGATAGCCTCTCTGGCTTTTGAAGCGAAGAAGTGTGCTGCCGTGGGCGAAGAGTATCCATCTCCAGCGATAAGTGTATCCTTAACGTGATGATATGGCGAATCGTCAGGGTCAATAGCAATGGCTATGCCCCCTTGAGCATAGAAGGTGTTAGCTTTCCGAGGGTCTCCTTCGGCAACAACCAGAATGTTATAATCCGGGAAGTTTTGAGCGATGGACAGGGCTGCTGCTAAACCGCCTCCCCCAGAGCCAATTATTAAAACGTGAGGATGGAAATTTATCTGTCTGTCCATTCAAGCATTCTTTCAACAGGGATTCTGGCTCTTTCCGCCAAATCATCCGGAATGATTATCTCATTTTCAGCAGGTTCATTCAACAGAATGTTATAAATTTTTTCAAGGGTGTTAAGTTTCATATATGGACATTGCTGGCAGGCAACACATCCTATTACTGGTGGCACAACGATGAATTCCTTATCCGGTGCATGTTTCCTCATCTGATGCACAATCCCCTCCTCTGTTCCTACTATGTACCTTTTCGCGGTATCTTGTTGCACGAACTTTAGCAGTTGCCCCGTGCTACCAATAAAATCGGCTATTTCAAGCAATGAAGACCCACATTCCGGATGAACAATAACTTTAGCATCGGGATATTTCTCTTTCAATTCTTTAATCTGGTCTGCACTAAACTCTTCGTGAACTATACATTGCCCGGGCCAAATAACCATTTCACGACCCGTCACACGCTGCAAGAACTCCCCAAGGTGCCTATCAGGTGCAAAAATCAAAGTTTTATCAGGCGGAACCATCTGAACCAGCTTAAGAGCATTGGAAGACGTACAAATAATATCACTCATTGCCTTAATCTCTATAGAACTGTTTATGTATGTCATAACAAATCGGTTGTCATACTGCTCTATGAACTGCTTAAAGGGAATTGGAGGACAGGATTCCACAAGGGAACAGCCAGCGTTGACATCCGGAATAAATACCTTCTTGTCCGGGTTAAGCAACTTAGCTGTTTCAGCCATGAAATAGACCCCGGCAAGAATAATTATATCTGCCTTTGTTTTTTGTGCCTGTCTGGCGAGGGCAAGGCTATCTCCGACGAAATCAGCGATATCTTGGATTTCCGGTCTTTGATAGTAGTGTGAAAGGATTATGGCGTTTTTTTGTGTAGCAAGGGAACGTATGCGATGCTGTAAATCCTTAATTGAAGAGATGGGTTCTAAAGCTATTTGGGTCATAGCTCTTTTAACTGTGGGTTTTGTGATAATAAACGGCGGTTGTGCCAACGTGGTTCCCCCTTCCGGTGGACCAAGAGATGTTCAGCCCCCCGAGGTAGTTGAAGTCATCCCATCATGTGGCACAAGACCTCAAAGAGAGATAACAATTGTTTTTAACGAGCCAATCACTATTCATCAACAGGGAAAGATTTTCCTGCAACCAGCACAACAATTCAAATACAAAGTCAAACGAAACAAATTATATATATCCATTGACTCCCTTGCAGATTCGTCATTCCTCTATTTATCCTTAGTGAATTTCGTGAAAGACATAACAGAAGGCAACATTCTTAAATCGTTCACATGCCTGTGGCATAGCTACGACACGCTTTACAGGTCCCAAATAACTGTATTGCAAATGCCTTTCTCAAAGAGGATTTTCAAATTCGTTGCTCTTTTAAGGGATTCCACGGGTCGGGAATTGATGCATTATAGCCATAATGGCACATTGCCCAAACTTCCTCCGGGAAAATACATTATCACCGTTTGGGAAGACGCTAATAAAAATTTGAAAATAGACCCTGGCGAACAGGTCGGTTCCAAACGCATAAATCTCCCTCAAAACCAAAAAGACACAATACTCATTTCTTCACAATCTCACAGAATTTATGTAAAAACCATAAGTCCGTTTTCCGCACAGATAGTTGTTAACAAGGGTGGTTGGGACAGCATCAGCATATCCCTGCCATTTGTTCGCATTGGGGATACAATAATAACTGCACTGTCTGACTCCCAGCATCAGATAAGAATTAGATTTTATGGAACTTATGATACTACTATCGCTGTCGTCCTGCCGGCAAAGAGAGATACTGTTTCAGACATTGTCATTCCCAAATCGTTCTTAAAACATGACACTGTCCTGTTTTCATTTGTTCCCATAATCTTTCCAGCTCCTATATCTAACCGAAACGATTCCCTAATAGTGATAGTGCAGGATTCAGTTCTTAAAGTGCCTGTTTTCTGGACCTCCCCCCTCAAAGCATTGGTATTCCTTGAAAAAGAAAAAAATTACACAATTCCAAACAAACAATTTAAGTTAAAATGGGGCAAGTTAAAAAGCGACAGTATAAATCTTGTTTCTGGCAAATGGAACCACTGCTCAGCATTTATAACAAGCAATAAAAGCAAAAGTCCTGTTTATATAAAATCAGAAAAATTTTCCATCTGGCTTTCTCCTCAATCCGAAACGCTATCTTTTAAGTGTTTCCCCGCCATTTCCATTACCATATACAAACTAAAAGATAGAAATGGGGACGGACGATGGAACACAGGGAACTATGAATTATTGGTTCCTCCCGAAAAGCTAGAAAAAATAAAAACACTTAAATTAGAGCCTGGCTGGGAACACAAAGAAATAATTAAGTAAGATGGCAAGGCAACGCAGATATAGGCACAAAAGACAGAACAATCTTTCCTTGTGGGGACTCATCGCAGTTATTGTTATTGCAATTATTCTGGTCTTTTTCCTTGATGGCAGGGTTATTAAAGTCCACGATGGCGACACAGTAACTGTCTTTTATCAGCTTCAGCCTGTTAGGATACGGCTCTGGGGAATTGACGCTCCTGAATTAAAGCAAGCCGATGGAAGAGAGTCAGCTTCTGCCCTTAGAAAACTTATATTTGGCAAAAAGGTTTTAATAGAACCTAAAGATAAAGACCGATATGGCAGGTTAGTAGCAATAATTTATGTTTACGACACTCTTAATGTTAATAAATGGCTTGTAAAAGAAGGCTGGGCTTGGGTCTATCGCAGATATAACAAGGACTCGGAATGGCTTGAGATAGAGCAGCAAGCCCGAGAAATGAGGCTTGGCTTATGGTCCGATGACCCTAATGTGCCACCGTGGGAATGGAGACGTCAAAACCGTAAAAAACAACGACGATGAAGGGTAAAGTGCTTGTTACAGGTGCTACCGGGCTATTAGGTAGCCATCTCGTCAGGAAACTACTTGAAAGGGGCTATGAAGTGAAGGCATTGAAGCGCAAGAAATCGGACACTTCTCGCCTGAAGGAATATGCCAGAGGTGTAGAATGGGTTGAAGGAGATGTGCTTAACTATGATAGCCTTCTTTACGCTCTCAAAGGGGTAGAAGGAGTGTTTCATTGTGCTGCAAGGGTTTCTTTCAGACCGGCAGATAGGGAATTAATGCTTGAGACCAATGTGCTCGGGACACGAAACATAATAAATGCTTCGCTGGAATATGGCAACTTAAGATTCTTCGTTCATGTTAGCTCAGTTGCAGCTCTTGGCAGAACTAACAATGGAATTCCTATTGATGAGGAAGCCGAATGGGACCCTGCCCATTACCCGTCTGATTATTCCTATACTAAATGGCTATCTGAGCGGGAGGCGTGGCGTGGCTCCGCAGAAGGACTCCCAGTGGTAATAGTTAATCCTTCTGTAATACTGGGAAGGGGAAACTGGTACACCGACTCATCACAGATATTCGCTATGGTGGATAAAAAATTTCCTTTTTACCCGGTTGGGGGAACAGGCTTCGTGGATGCTTATGACGTGGCTAAAATAATGATTGAATTAGCCGAGAGAGGCATCACAGGAGAAAGATTTATTCTCTCTGCAGAAAACTGGCTACACAGGGATATTATGACATATATAGCAATGGAAATGGGACGTCCCATACCAGTTATTCCAGCCACTCTACCCATCAGGGTCCTCGCTCTGCTTGCCGACGCCACGAGAGTCCTGAGAGGGAAGAAAAGACGCCTCTCATGGAAACTCCTCAAACAATCTGCAAAGCGACTATACTATGACAACAGAAAAATAAGATTTACCCTCAACTATCAATTTGAAAGCATAAGAAAAACACTGCAAAGAATCGTGCAGGATTATTTATCAAACAACTGGCAGTGAAAAATCAATCTACACAATAGACCCACCAATCCCTGTAATAGTTATTAGCACAATCTTTGCCAAAACCACCATATATCTTCCCATCCAGATATACCCCATAAATGTCATTCCTCACACCACCGGGAAAAACCGCAATGGAATTCCACGTGCCTGCCCCAATGTCATAATAATACCAGACATCTTCACAGTTAGTACAGGAACCAGAACCATGAAAGCCTGTAACATAAATTCGTCCCTTAACAGGGTCAACACTTGCATAAGAATTATAAATGGGACAAGGGAAATTAGAAAGAGCCGTCCACGTACTGGTCGCTAAATCATACTCATAAAAATCAGCTGTTAAATTGCCTCCAGCATCCACCCCCGTGCCCATATACAGTTTTCCATTGTAATAAGCAATAAAGCCCGACCACCTGCCTCCAGCAGGATACGTAGCAATCTGCGTCCATGTATTAGTTGCAGGGTCATACCGGAGTACCCAGTCCCTAACCGCATTGGTGTTATCTCTTCCCCCAAAAACATATCCGAACTGTCCATCACTGGTGCCTTCTGCCCCATGAACAGGAGCTGGCAAGGAAGCCAAAGGTGTCCACGTGTCCGTCACAGGGTCATATTTATAAAACTGGCTGGATGGGACTCCACAAACCCCACCTCCGCCGGCTCCTCCTCCACCAACATAAATCGTATCCCCTATCGTGAACACAAAGTGCAAACCACCTCCAACGCCAGGGAAGTCTGCTAAACGAGTCCACTGTCCCGTGCAAGGGTCATATTCCCACCAATCATTCAAACAAATACTACTTCCTTCATTTCCTAAACCCACATATATCTTACCATTTAGTGCAACTGCAATTTGATTCTCTCTTGTTGCCATTGATGCCGGGGGCGTGGGCAATTGAGTCCACGAATCCACAAATTCACATCTAAAACCACCAGTTGTCGTTACATCCTGAAC
>JAJRPU010000126.1 GCA_024280615.1 Bacteroidota bacterium
GCTATCACTGACAGGACCTACGCCATCATGCCCGTTCACTTATTTGGGCATTCTGCAGATATGCAGCCAATACTCTCAATTGCCGATAAATATGACCTTGCAGTTATTGAAGACAATGCTCAAGCATTGGGAGCAACATATCAATTTCCAGACGGACAACGACAGTTCACTGGCACAATGGGCACCTTGGCAGGGCTTTCCTTCTTCCCCTCTAAGAACCTTGGTGGAGTTGGAGATGGCGGAGCGGTCCTGACAAAAGACCCTGAACTGGCAGAAAAAGTAAGGGTTATAGCCAATCATGGGTCGGCTCAAAGATATAAGTATGACCGCATCGGCGTTAACTCACGCCTTGATTCCCTTCAAGCAGCAGTGCTGAGAATAAAATTGCCACTTCTGGATGAATATAACGCTTTGAGAAGAGAAAAAGCAGCTATTTACGACGAACTCTTGGCAGAAGTAGAGGAAATAGAAACACCTTACGAAGAAGATTATGCATATCACGTTTACCATCAGTATGTCATTAAATTGGATAATGAACATTGGCGGGACCCACTGCACGAATTCCTGCTATCCAAAGGAGTCCAAAACGCTATTTACTATCCTGAACCCATCCATCTCAGCAAAGCATACAGATTCTTGGGCTATTCACAAGGAGATTTCCCGATGGCAGAATACATATCTCAAAAAGTTCTTGCATTGCCCATGCATCCATTCCTCACAGAAGAGGAGCAAAAATACGTTGTTGATTGTATAAAGGAATTTTTTGCCAATGGCGAATGATAAAAAGTTCTTTGTTCACCCTACTGCTGTCATTGACGATGGGGCTATAATCGGCGAAGGGACCCGAATCTGGCATTTCTCACACATTATGAGCGGTGCCAGAATAGGTGAAAATTGCGTGTTGGGACAGAATGTCTTTGTAGGCAGAAATGTAATAATCGGCAACAGAGTTAAGATTCAAAACAATGTGTCCGTATATGAAGGAGTCATCCTTGAAGATGAAGTGTTTGTGGGACCTTCTGCAGTGTTCACAAACGTCATCAACCCAAGGGCATTTATTGAGCGAAAGGACCAGTTCAGAGAGACAGTAGTTAAAAGGGGGGCGACTATTGGAGCGAACGCAACTATAATTTGTGGAAACACGATTGGAGAATATGCATTTGTGGGTGCCGGGGCTGTGGTGACCCGTGACGTCAAACCTTTTGAACTGGTTGTGGGTGTTCCGGTCCGACACGCCGGATGGGTCAGCCACGCCGGACACAGATTGAACTTTAATTCAGACGGGATTGCCATCTGTCCGGAAACAGGACGCCAATATAAACTGTTAGAACAAGAGAATAAAATCATTCCGTTGTGAGTCAAATCTCTATTGATGATATCCTTTCCGGCAAAAAGAAAATTGCAGTTATTGGATTGGGATACGTTGGACTGCCCGTTGCCGTAGCATTCGGCAAACAGGTCCCAGTAATTGGATATGATATAAGCAAACGAAAAATTGACTTATTGAAGCAGGGCATTGACCCAGCAGGAGAAGTTAGTTCCGAAGACCTACAAAAAGCAAACATTAAATTCTCTAACAACCCAGAAGTTCTTGCTAATGCATCTGTTTATATAGTTACTGTCCCGACGCCAGTGGATTCGCATAAGGTCCCAGACCTTGAACCTCTGAAGAATGCTTCTCAAACAATTGGGCAATATCTCAAATCGGGTAACATAGTGGTGTATGAATCAACCGTTTTTCCCGGATGCACAGAAGAAATATGTGTTCCTATTCTTGAACGAACCTCTGGCTTAAAAGCAAACAAAGACTTCTTTTTTGGATATTCGCCAGAACGGATTAATCCCGGCGATAAGATTCATACCCTTGAAAACGTGGTTAAAGTAGTCAGTGGCTCAACGCCTGAAATAACAAATTTTCTGGCAGACTTATACGGAATGGTTGTAAAAGCAGGTATTCACAAAGCACCATCTATAAAAGTTGCCGAAGCAGCCAAGGTAATAGAAAACACACAAAGGGACCTTAATATAGCACTTATGAATGAACTGTCCATTATCTTCGACAGGATGAACATTAACACTTACGACGTGATTGATGCCGCATCAACAAAATGGAACTTCATCAAGTTCACACCTGGATTAGTTGGTGGACACTGCATTGGCGTAGACCCATATTACCTGACCTATAAAGCACAACAGTTGGGATACAACCCGCAGGTTATATTATCCGGACGACGCATCAACGATGAGATGCCACTGCACGTGGCTTCCCGAACCATTCAAATGCTTGCAGAAAAGGGAATTTCTGCATTGGGTTCACGAATCCTCGTAATGGGAGTTACCTTCAAAGAAAACGTCAAAGACATTAGAAACTCAAAAGTATTTGACCTGATAAGGGAACTTCGCAATTATGGTGCCCATGTGGATGTAGTGGACCCAATAGCCGACCCCGAAGAAGTAAAACGCATATATGGTGAAACGCTCATTTCAGAACCAAAAGGCAAGTATGATATGGTAATCGTGGCAGTGGCTCATAATCAATACAAACAACTCAACATGGATTACTTCAAGGACATTCTTCACAACAACGGCGTGCTCATCGACCTTAAAGGGATATATCGCAAACATAAAATACCGTTTAAATACTGGACTTTGTAAAAATAAACCTCTGATGACGCACGATTACAAGCAATTCAAAAGGAGAATTATAATTACTGGGGGTGCTGGATTCATAGGGTCACACACGGTCAGACATTTCGTTAAAAAGTATCCCGATTATCTAATAATAAACCTTGATAAACTAACCTATGCTGGCAACTTGGAAAACCTCAAGGACATTGAGAATTATCCTAACTATGTGTTTGTGAAAGGGGATGTTGCCGATGAGAACATAGTCCGAGAAACAATGGAAAAATATCATGTGGATTCAATTATTCATCTTGCTGCTGAATCGCATGTGGACAGGTCCATTCTCAACCCAATGGAATTCGTAAGGACAAACGTTGTGGGAACAGTAACGTTGTTGAATGTCGCTCGCCATCTGTGGGAAAAATGGAATGATATAGAAAATCCTTTGTTCTACCACATTTCCACTGATGAAGTCTATGGTTCCTTGGGCAAAGAAGGAAAATTCACAGAAAAGACGCCTTATGACCCTCGGTCGCCCTATTCGGCTTCTAAAGCCAGCTCAGACCACTTTGTAAGAGCATATCATCACACTTATGGAATGCGCGTTCTAATTACTAACTGTTCCAATAACTATGGTCCTTATCAATTTCCTGAAAAACTCATTCCTTTGGTAACACTGCACTTTGCAGAAGAGAAGCCTGTGCCGGTGTATGGAACAGGAGAAAACGTTAGAGATTGGCTGTATGTGGAAGACCACGCAAAGGCAATAGACCTCGTTTTCCATAAAGGGAAAATAGGTGAAACATATAACATTGGTGCAGAGAACGAATGGCGAAACATTGACCTTGTTCACAAGATAGGACAATTAGTGGACCAATCCCTTGGCAGACCACAAGGCTATTATGAAAAATTCATCACATTCGTGAAAGACAGACCTGGACACGACTTTCGATATGCCCTTGACACAACGAAAATACGAACTGAACTGGGCTGGAAACCAGAAATGCCTTTTGAAGAAGGGCTTAAGAAAACAATCCAATGGTATCTAACCAACAAAGAGTGGGTTGACAGAGTCCGCTCAGGTGAGTATATGAAATACTACCAACAACAATATGCCGAAAGATTAAAACATTCATTATAGCTAATTTTTAATTCATAATAAGAGATGACTGTTCTCCCATTTAAGTTTACATTCCACCATGGTTCAATGCTGACTCAGTTTTGAATTCATGCGAACCTCTCAAATCGTGGTTTACATTCCACCATGGTTCAATGCTGACTTCACCCTAAACCCACCCTTTACGGAATAGTTATATGTTTACATTCCACCATGGTTCAATGCTGACTCTGGGCTTGTTCCATCCTGTTGAGGCGTCTGCCGGTTTACATTCCACCATGGTTCAATGCTGACTCTGGGCTTGTTCCATCCTGTTGAGGCGTCTGCCGGTTTACATTCCACCATGGTTCAATGCTGACTCTGGGCTTGTTCCATCCTGTTGA
>JAJRPU010000127.1 GCA_024280615.1 Bacteroidota bacterium
ATGTTCTTTAAAATAAAAATGCGTAACTCGGGTAATAATATTAGTCTATACCTTGATACTATTGGGATTGACTGCGATTCAGGTTCAGGAACTTGAGTTAAACTTTATATTAAACATTATATTCCAAATCGTCATTGTGTACAAAACATATATTTTTGAACTTGCAATATTTGCAATGGTCCGCTTCAATCGGGAAAAAACTTGTTATTAAGTCATCAACGGAAGAAGCGGAGTTACTAAGCCGTTCAGAAACGCTCCTTGAAAGTCCAACAATTAATTCCATCAACTTTTGTTCCTTTTCTTCATTGGATAAGGATTTATATTTGCTTTCGCAGCGCCCTTTTGAGGAAAACTCCACCTTTAATTCAAAGTTTTCAGCTTGTATGCCCATCACTCTACTGATTGAATAAATGTATGGCGATATTGAGGATTTATCAGCATTATTCTGCTGACTAATATATAGATTCTTATAAATAATAATTTGAATTCCATAACCACTATCGCTGCTTAGCTCATAAGCCCTATCAGCTTCATTTGCATCTTTTCCTTTTTTGATATGTTCAAGTACTTTCTCAGCGTGATCCAAGACGTAAGTGGACACTGTCAGTTTCAGTTTATTTGTGCTAGAGACCCCATGTTTAAAATCAACTATTCTGATGTTGGAATTCCACTGTTCGACCCTGTCAATCCTGCCTTTTATAACGAAGGCTCCTAACTTGTCTTCATAATTTATTTCTTTTTCGTGTATAATGTTTTCAATTGTTTCTCCTGACTTATTGGTTAATAGGGCATAGTCCCGTTTCAGAATATTTTGAACATATTGCTTACTGAGGCTAAAAGAAGGTATCAGGTGAATGTTAGATTTCATATTGTCTATGGATGCCTCCACCTGTATTAGTTCTAAAAAGACCTTTTCCATTAAATCTGTCAACTCTTTTTCGTTCTCAGTCAAGGATTTTAATTTCCTTATGTCTATTCCGTTTTCATAGATTTTAGCAAGAGAGTTGTGAACAAGATTTCCGATGAGGCGACCGTCTGTTCCAAGCAGGTCATAAGGTTCTTCTATTTCATCGGGAATCAATTCAGACAGAAGGAATTTCCGTGGGCATTGAAGTAAAGTAACCAAGTCAGTTACATACAAAATCAATGGATAAGGGATGTCCTGTTGCTGGGATTTAATCAATGACTTCACGAAGGAGATATCTGAATCTGTTGGCTTCAACGATGCTGAAGGGACATATACCGTGGTTTTTACCTCTTTATTTGGAAACATTACAGGAATCTGGCTCAGAACAATTGATTTCTGAGTTGGCTGACCGTCCATATTAGATGGCACCACGAAATGGATTTTGCCCTTGGTGCTTGCCAGAAGCCGATAAAGGTAATAGTAATATCTGAAGGATATAACTTCTGAAATGGGGAGTCCGAAGAAAAGCCGTATGGACATAGGAATCATAGACAATCTTCGTTCTGGGGGCGGAAGAGTTGTTTCACTAACATCTGGAACGAACACCTCATCAAATGAAAGTCCCCGTGTTTCTAAGATTTCCATTGCCTGCAATCCGTGAAGGGGCTCCCCTTTCAGGACTATTTGCTGTGAAAATAACATAGAGCTTAACAGTTGGATGATTTGTCTGGCGTTCAAATCCTTCAATTGTTTTAAGATAGGTTGCAGGTAGTGCAGGACAATGGCTACTTGTTGGACTGATGCCCGACTTATGTTCTGTTTTTCATCTGTGGACAATTGCTCATCAAGATATTGCAATAGGTTCAAGAACGAAGAAATCACTTCTAGTCCCTGAGAAGTCAAAAAGTTAAGAACTTCCTGACGCCACACAGAACTACTTACGAAGAGAGTTTTAGATGGGTCAAAAATGGATTGTCTGTCATCCCCTTGTTCAGGACTCACAAGGAACTTCCCTATTGGATGGTCTTGCCATCTGACATAATAAGAAACAGGAATAAAAGTTGTCTTCCCATCTTTATCTATGAAATAAAGTAATTCGTCCAGAAGAGTAAGGAAAGACTTGAGAGGGGTCAGGGCAAGCGGAAGACCCATTGATAGATTTATCCTTTCAAAGGAATGCCAAAGCAAAGAGCCAAGGTCTTTTTGAAGTAATAGAATAAGACGTAATCTGCTAGAATTTTCGTCCTCTCTTTGTGGAATCATATTTGATAGCAGTCCTATCTGGCTTGTTCTGTTTGGCACAATGTGAGTTTCCACCTCGGTAATGCCTTCATTTAGGGGATATGACAATCTTATGCCGTTTAACTCTTTAATTTGCCATATTAATGAATATTTATTATATTTATTACTGATATTGCTATGGGTATCAAAGAAAGGCTGTAGTATATAATTGTTAAGTCTTTCCAGCCATTCACCCCCTTCCCAGATAAACACTATATTCTCCTTAAGGGCATTTTTCAAATGCTTGAAGAGCTCAAAATAGATTATATCCAGAGGACCAAACCCTGCAACTATAACTTTTATGTCCTTAAATCTTTTATCTAATTTTTCAGCAAGTTGCTTTTCTTCAAGGGCTTTTCGCAATAGGACTCCTTCTGTAACAACAGGAACACCCCAAATCTCCTTGGTATAGTAATATATCCCCCTATCTTCTAGGAAGAACTTGCCTGTTAATTCCCAAAGTTTAGAGATAAATTCCAGAGCCTGCTTGGGTGGAACAGTTGTCATCTGGTCAACATGCCATATATCACTAAGGATTTCCAGATAATGTTTCCGTTGTTCCTCATCAACAAACTCTATCCCTGTTCTGTAATAATCTTTTATATTTTTTACTATCTGTAACACGTCTTCTTCAGGTGGAAGGTTCAACAGCAACTCTTCAAAATCTTTTATGATTTGTCCGATCAGAGCGAATCGTCTGAACAGTGGCAGGTCGTCTCCTTTAGTCTCCCAAAGCCCCTCATCTTCAAGGAATTTATACAAAGCCACCTGAACAACAAATGGATTGTCCGCCAACAAAACCTCTTCAGAAAGTTGGTCTATCAATTCAGGCAACTGGAATATATACGGGATTTTCTTCCCACGGGCACTCAATTCAGAGGCTAAAAACAATTTAAACCTGTGTGATGGGACAATGACTATTGCATTGCCAGCCTCCGGCAACTCTTCAATAATCTTCTCAATTACGGGTTGACTACTGGGCATAGCCATTAGATTTTAAAGGTTTATGCTTCAAGGTTTACAGTAGCCACTTTCTTAAAGCCTACTACATAAGCCCCCTTCACGTTACGTCCCTGTTGCCTCAAAATTTCAGCATACGTCCTCACTTGTTCTTCCCACTTGTTCCAATAGGGGCTCTGGCTTGGGTCGTCAACCGATTTGAAGTCCACTATCACCACCTCGTTATTTGGATTTGTATATATCCTGTCCACGTAGAACAACTGTTTATTGTGGAACAAAGGCACTTCTGTTTCTACCTTCCAATCTTGAAGGTTTTTCAGTTCTGTGTGTTCAAGCCACCGCTTCAGCTTCGTTTTGCTGTTCTCATCTATGTTGAATTTCTCTACGTCATCTGTTGTTTTTGCCTGTGCTACCAATTTATGCAAATAGGTTCCCTGAACGATGGGAAAGTTATGGAAATCTTTGATAGTGGTCTTATTCACTGGAAGATTAACATCAAAATATTTGTCTGGATAAGCTTTCCAAGTTTGATTTTCGCCAAGGGACTTTGTTTGAATTTTCTTGTCTTCCTTACTGTCGTTGGGCTTTAACTCATCACAATTGCCCTTGATGAACAGTTTCAGTTGCACCGTTCCTTTATGTGACTCCTGAATTTCTCGAGACTCTCTTATTTCAAACTTTACTGATGGCTCTGTTACTAAATAATTTACGAGATCCTCAACAGACTTTAATTTCTTTGATGATTGTTCTTTATTACCCCCTGCAGATTCTTTTTGTTTCTCAACCACTATCCATAGAAAGAGGGCTTGTTCGGGGCGAGTGAACCCAACGTAGAGAAGATTGAGAACTTCAAAGATATATCGGGCTTCAAATTCAGTGAAAGCATTAACAATACCTGACACTCCATACTTTTCTCCTACTATACTATCAAATTTCCTCAATGTTGAAAGTTTTTCAGAAGAAGGTACTTTCATCAGGACATATTCATCATCATTAATGTATTCAAATGATGGGACTTCTTTGCTTGTTGCTTCTACAAATTTTCTCAATGCTTTAACGGGCACAGGAATCCATGTATCCTTCTTGCTATCCAATTCCAGCTGCCAATCATATAGGTCTGGAACAAGAATAACTTTATTCTGAAGTCCTTTAGCTTTGTGAATTGTCATTAGAGATATCTGTCCCTGGGAGGTTGTGTCGTCTTCCGTCAAATCAAACACGTGTTCGTCAGAGTCCCAATGCTCCAGCAAATCCTGAAGGGTATTAATGCCTTTTCGCTCAGCCATTCGGACAAAATTCAGGAATGCCTGCATACCTTCTATCCACTTGGGATTATTTTTCAACTCAGGGAAAATATTCATAAACTTATAAGCCAGAGTCAACGCCATTTCGCTCAAAGAACTAAAAGATTCCTTTTCTGTCCATAGTTGGTCCTTATTATTATGCAATTTATCAAAGATTTCCTTAGCGTATCTCCTATCAACATCAGAAGACGAGCTAACTCTACAAAGCAATGATGAAATCTCCACCACTATTAGTTCAGGAACAATGCCTGTACTCCTTTTATGGAACACCCCTTCCAAAATTCTTTGCATTACAAGGCTTGACGGCTCATGCTTAAGCCCAATACCTGCCGTTACCCTAACGGGATACCCCCTTGATAGCAGTTCAGCAGCAAAAAACTTAAGAGTTTTGTCCTTGCGAAATAAAATGGTTATGTCCCCATACTTAAACCCCTTTTGTTTGACTAACCTATCAATGACCCTGATGACGTCTTCAACTATAATGACTTGTTTATCCTTCTTATTTAGGGAAGAGGTGTTTCCTGAAACAATCAATTGTCTTACTTCCACCGTTCCATCATAGCTCCGCTTTGCTTCCTGCCTTACTTTACTGTCTGCATACCACTTGTCAAGCATCTTACCTAAGTTGAACCCCTTTTCTTCGCCAACAGACTTAGAATTTTGATAATCAATTAGTTCCTTCCAATTTTCCTTTATCTTCTGAGGTATAACCTGACCGAAAATATAGTTATTGAAGTCCACTATTACGGGCGAAGACCTCCAATTTGAAGAGAGCGATTCTTCAACAGGTTTGAAATCTGTCTTGAATCTGTTTGCCATTATAAGTGGGTCGGCATCCCGCCATTGATAAATGGATTGTTTAATGTCGCCAACCACTATTACCTCCCCATCTTGGCTAACGGCTTCCTCCCACAATGGCTTCAAGGCTTCATATTGTGGCAATGAAGTATCCTGAAACTCATCTGTGTAATACCTAACAAAGCGAGAACCCGTGTACTCATACACATAGGGAAGATTGCCACCGGTTGTACTTAAAAGGTCCTTGAGAATTTCTGGAATATTCCTTAGCAAGATGGAATGCCTCTCAGTTAATATATCTTTTATCGTCTCATTAATCTGATACCAAAAATAAATCGCAAAAACATCATCAAGTAAATTGAACCTAACAAAGTCAATGACGTTAAAAATCTCCTTGGGGATAGATAATGGTTTAATCCAAGCTGCATACTCATCTTGCCAGCGCTTATGAAATAAATTTTTTTTCTTATCTGCAACTATATCTTCAAATAAATTCTTTACATTTCCATTAATCTCCTTATGCCATAAAAACCGTTCAATAACTTTGCCTGTCTTTAGTGTATTTATCATATCTTTTAATTCTTCATAACTAATGCTATCTGCATCATAATGTAAAAACTTTACTAAGACGTCAAACTTCTTTGCTTTTTGTCCATTAAATCCGGTCTTGTTATTAAAAGCAGGTATGGTTCTAATGTCAACATCAAGTGTGTTTTTATATACCATCGCAACCTTTTCCATGATATCCCGTACTTCTCTATATATATCGTAATACACTTTTTTAATCCAGTCATCCACCGCATCTTTTAATTCCTTATATGTGTTTTCTTTGGGCGAATAAATCTTTATTCCTCTCCCTTTGAACTTCAAATATTGCCTTACTAATTGGTTTAATTCTTTATCTAATCTGACCTTCTTGCCTTCTACCATTTTCTTTGTGGAAATACGCTGGATAATTTCTCTGAAATCACCTTCACCACTACTTGCTTTAACAAGTAAGCGTTCAACTACATCGGCAACAATCTCCCCTTCGTTAACAATCAAATTGGCAGGGTTGTCCTTCTTAACCAGCAACAAAAGAGGCTTTATAATTTCATAAAGCAGGGAATCAATGGTGGAAATGGTAAGGGCACGATGGTGAAACAGGAAAGTATTATAAAGGTCTCCCGATACTTTCTTTAATTCATCAATGATTCGTTGACGCAACTCATCAGTTGCTTTGTTTGTAAAGGTCATTATTAACATCTGTCTTAACGTAGCAAGCAATTGTGTATTTTCCTTAATGCTATTGAGTTTTCTTATTACTTCTTGAGTAATACAATAAGTTTTCCCTGAGCCAGCAGAAGCAATTATCATTCTGGAATTAGACCGGTTTTCTTTCGTCAACTGTCCACAAGACATCGTTGCAAAATTTGAGCCTGCTTCAAGTAACACAAATCTAATTGCTTAGGTTCCCAAAACTTAAACTTATTTAGTTTTATTTGTTATTTCCTTTACATCTTTAAAATTCCGCATGTTCTATGATATAACAGGGGTATACACCCTCCAAATTCTTCCTGTCCCTTAGACATTTATCCCTTGACTTGAGATTTTTGTATTTTTACTGTCAAATGTTCATAAGTAAACTACAAGTTGGTACTATATTGTTAATTTGTTTGTTGATTATGTTTAATATATAATTAGTAGGTAAAACTCCTGGATGGAGAAGAAGTTCATTCCTTCAGCACTGGTTTAAATTTAGTCCGATACAAAAAACTCAGTCCTCATCCCATACCAATTTTCATAATTTCCCAGATCACTTATAGAAATTACGAAACAGGCAATCCCTTTAGAATATTTACCAATCTCACAATTGCAATAAATTACTACAACTCAAACAAAATTTTCACAGGCACCAGACCTTTCTCCATATATGGTAGTTCATTATTCCTAACTCCCTTATCAATATTTGGATACATAAGAGAGGCAAAAACAATTGTTTGCTACGATGCAGGTCTTGAAATAAGCCACGGATACATCATCTTCAAGGAAGGCAATTCTACGACTACATACAGTTTAGATGGGATAGGGCTAAAACTTTCGGTAACATACGTTATAAGGATTTTACCCAAAATAGGAATTCAATTTGACCTAAATGCAGGCAGATATGTTTTCGGGGCAATAACAGAGAATTATAGGTCATACATCTCTGCAGGACTGGGGTTGTTTATAATAACGACAGAAAGATATTACGCCTGTCGTCTGTGGTTTTAAGAAATTTGTTATCTTTAACCACGTTAAATCCTCATTTTGATGCCCATTCTCCAAAACATCATAAAAAGCTTTCTTTTTCTGCTATCATTTATCGTATTCACAATCCACGCATTGCCGACATATAATGTTTCAACAATTATTGCAGGCTCCTCCTTTACAACTTACTATATTGGAAAACCATCCTATGCTGGGTTTCTATTTCCCATTCTGGCATATCGTAATGACCCTTATTTTCCAAATTCATAGCAAGGCTATCCTTATGCCCGAATTGCAATGCATTATTTGGAAGCGACAAAACCTCAATTACAATGGGTAGGTTATTCATAGCACCATTTTACAAGATAACTATTAAGTCCTATTTCCTGAAAAAACGATTTGAACTATTTTTAGAACCCGGATTTAATATATCTTATGGACATCTCAAGGAACGTAATGGGCATCCTTCTCCAAGCAATATCAACGGAATGGGTATTGGCTTTTCAACTGCATTGGCGACTAAATTTCCATCAAGCAGGAGCAAAATAGGTTTAGAACTGTGTCGAGCGTAGGTTATAGCCTTTTAGGCACCCTTACAAAGCATTATAGAGCTTATGTTGAACTGGGCTTAGGAATCCAATTTGTTCTGAAACAAGTACATACAGTTTGTAATATAGGTAAATTCTAAGTTAAGTCATCAGAAACGTGGACAGTAAATTTTTCCGTAACCTTTTCTGGAACCTTCAAATGGATACATAACGCTGAGGGTCACTTCAGGACCACCAGCCATTGAGCCAATATCCTGCTTCAATGTGGAAGTAATCAAGTCATAAGCCACTGTTATGTCAATTGACCTGAATTCATATCGTATGATGGGGGCAATGGCATCCCTCGTCCTGTAAGCCACCCCAGCAGAGACTCCATGGACAAATGCAGCATCTGGATTAATATCGTATCTAACAAGGCTACCAATGGTTAACTCCCAAAAGGGGCTTTGATAACTGAAGAAGGCAAATGGCACTAATGCCCACTGCTTGTTCAGTTCCACATACGACCTGAGATGAGCAACTATCCGCTTGGCTTTTGTCTCATTGCCATAGAAAGCATTCCTTGCTCCGATAAGGTTATGCAAGGCAATTCCCCCTGCCAACCTGAAAACTTCAATATTGTACATACCGCCTATACCGACGGATAGATTGGGTGTGCTATATGTCCCTATGGGTCCTTCTCCAAGTGGGACGTTAGGGTCATATTGAAATCCATCCCACTGGGAAATGCCTTTTGCATTGGCAAGGTCAATGGAATACCATGAATAAGAGAAAGATAGTCCTGCACCAATAAAGGTTGTGTTTGATATTCCAAGCATTACCGCCCCTGCGAGACCCACGTAATTCTCACTAAGTTTAAGGTCTCCGGCTGCATCCTTGTAAACAGTCAAGCCACCTCCTACCCACGCATTCTGCTGCTTGGAAGGAAAGAATCTACCATCAACAGTTATTCCTGTTGTGATATATGGCACTGGCACCACGCTCCACTGGTTCCTATAGAAAATTTTAGCCCTGTATAATCCACTCATTGTTCCAATGAAAGCAGGATTTTCTTCCTGCTCAAACTGTGTGTAAGTGGAAAAGTGAATGTCCTGCCCGAAAACAATGCTTCCTGTGAAAAACCCTACAAGCAATAATGCCTTCCTCATGGCTAACTATTTTTTAGGTTTTATTGATTTACTTGACTACGGTTATGTTGCCTGTGATTTTAGTCACTTTGCCATCGGGGGTTGTATATGTCAGAACATAGGCGTATACTGCCTGTGGGCATGGTTGCCCTTTGCAGGTGGCTTCCCATTTTTCTCCTATAGTGGTGCTTTCAAAGACCAACTCACCCCAGCGATTATAAATCCTCCAGGTGTAGTTAGTTGCACCTGGTGGAATACCAACAGGAGCAGCATAATCGTTAACATTGTCCCCATTGGGCGTTACTATATTTGGGATGAACGCTTCATCTAAGAATCTTCTGGGCTCAGCCAGTGTCCACCACATTGCAGACATTTGAACTTCGTCAGACTCAAACAAGGGTGTTACATAAGTTCCCTGTGCCGCCTCCTGCCATTCTTGTGTAGCAGCATTCCACGCAATAAGTATCAAGGAATCAATAGTGCCGCTATTACATTTGGCAAGGTCGTCGTCAGAGAGAGTAAATGTTAGTTTAAAGACTGGCATTTGAGTATAATCTTCATGATATACTCTCCAGAATCGGTTTACCATCAGGGAATCAAACTCCATGTTAAACAATACTGTGTTTGTAACAGCAGAATCTTCTGGTATATTAGGGTCACCTGGCAGTGGTCTGTTGTTACAACCTGCCGGGGTAGCTCCAGCATCGGTAGTAGCATAAGTTGAGAAAGCAACGTAGTTTCCTGTTCCAGCACTGGTCACTTCATAAGTAAGCGGGTAATAGGCTTGGTCTGAGCCAAATGGAATTGTATAAGCACCTGTATTATTACTCACTTTCCATTTAACGATGCTTAGATTCCTTGCTCCGCCGTTAGATAAATCTTGCGTCTCTCCATAGATATAAGACACATCAGAACCACCTTGAATGGCATCAGGGGAAGAATTTTCAATCTGGAATGTACGACTATTTAAGTGAAGTATTTGCGTTGAAGTGAAAAATAGCGTATCTCGTAGTATTACAGACACATCACCTGGATTAACGTTTTCCAATTTAACTGCTCCTGTTCCTTCAAGGGACATATTGGAGAAATAACTAAACTCAGGACCTTTTATTCTCTGAGTGTCTCCCACGAAATGAACCGTTCCACTGCCGCTGACCCATGCACCATTAGGGTTCTCATTGGTCCAGTCCCCAGAAAGATACAGGTCCCCTTCATTTATGAACTGTGCGTCTGGGTCACTTGCGTGAACGTAATGACTGTCTATTTTTACCGGGACTCCCGGACCTATGTAGAAAATAGTAGAGTTATAAACCCCATTAAAGGTTTGGGCATTGACCCCTATTGTTACCACCACACCGCCGAGAACAATCAATGTCCTCTTCATCTTCATCGCACCACTTTTTTACAGATTTACCTTTTGTGTTTACAAAGATACGAAAAAATAATTTTTGAACACAGGCAACATGGATGTGACAAATTAACCCATAAAATCCTGAGTCGCAATTAACCTACAAGAGGATTGCTTTCCAATCCTGACCTACCCAGAGTCCTTTGATGGTCAAGTTAGGGAAAAGTTGTTTAAGTCTTCGTACTGCTTGAGAAATATGATTTTTATGTTCTTCTTCACTAACAGGATTTCCAGCACAATCATAATGTCCAACAATGTATAGATGCTTTGACCCGTGTTTCTCAACAGAGATATTAATCATTTTGAGTATTTGTGTAAGTTCTTCTTCAGATGCAGAGGCTAAAAATCCATCTATTCCTGGAAAAGTAATCATATCAACAAATGTGACACTTGCATCCTTTTTTATTAAATCAATCACTGGTTCCTGTGTTCTTCCATCCATGCAGTTGAGAGCTGTGGCGAAACTTTGGCTTGTCATGATATTGATTTTTTTAGCTTCTTAGCAATTTTAGAAAGCATTACTTCAACCAGTTGGGGTAGGTCGTATTTATGTAGCCAATTCCAGTCTTTTCTAGCTGCAGAATCATCTATTGAGCGAGGCCATTGTGTGGCTAGCTTATCTCTTTCGTCCGGTTCATAAAAGATTTCAAAATCTGAAATATGTTTCTTAATTTCTTGAGCAAGTTCCATCGGAGAAAATGATATGGCTGCAAAGTTGTATGAGGCTTCACGAATAGAATCTTTGGGAGCATTCATTAATTCAACTGTCCCACGAATGGCGTCATCCATATACATCATCGGCAGTGTTCTGTCTGGAGATAAATAACACACATATTTCTTGTTCTTGATTGCCTCATAAAAAATTTCTACTGCGTAGTCGGTAGTACCGCCGCCCGGCATCGCTTTCCAAGATATCAAACCGGGGTATCGTAAAGAACGGATATCCAAGTCATACCTATGCTTGTAGTAGTCAATGAATCGTTCACCTGCGTATTTACTAATGCCGTAGATGGTTAAAGGTTCCACAATTGTGTGTTGAGGGGTGTTGTCTTTCGGGGTTGTAGGACCGAAGATGGCTATTGAACTAGGCCAGAACAGTTTGAATCTAAATTCCCGAGCCAGTTCAAGTACATTAATCAATCCTTGCATATTGATTTCCCACGCTTTAAGCGGGATTTTCTCTGCTGTGGCACTGAGTATAGCAGCCATGTGATAGACCACATCCGGCTTGAACTTGGATATAACGCCGTGAAGTCTGTCGTTGTCCAGAACATCAACAATTTCATAATCAGTTGGGAAGTTAACTTCATTGGCTTGTTTAATATCCGTTGCCAAGACCGTGTTTCCCTGACCATGCAAGAATTCAACGAGTTCTGTTCCGATTTGTCCTGCTGCCCCAAAAATCAGAATTCTTTGTGTCATACATTTGCAAAGTAAATAAACTTTAGTTGTATTATGTCTCGCATTTGTTAAGCCTGCCCTGTGGGATTAAACCAATAGCATATATAGGAGGCATATTGCCCGATTTTTTGCACTTGCGGGGGGAACGATTAAGCCGACATCAAATTAATAAAATTTGTTGTTCCAGTCTGAAAAGAGGTATAGAACATCATATTGAAATAGATAAGTCTTTTCACCAGAACATTTTGCCCAAATATCAAGCCCTTATTCAAGATGTGTGGATATTAAGACATAAAACTTTCCCACAACGTCGCTATTTCTTCTTTCATCTGGTTACCGAAGTTCTGCTGGATGTTTTGCTACTTGATATAGCGTATTGGGAGATTGCAAGGAAACTATCAAAGATTAATGAAAAGGTCTTGATAAGGACAAAAAATGTATTGATACATAGTGGAGTATCTTATAGGAACATATTGAGCCTTTTTAGATTTATGCGCAATAGATGGATTTTGCGTTTATCTTTAGACCACATTATTTTTATTATTGCAAGGAGGGGGCGAATGTGGGGAGGGTTGCCAGAGGACTGGCAACAAACAATAGGAATAGCCAGGGTTTCCCTTATAAAAGAGGTTAAAACATTTTACGAATGGTTACACGACTATGGATTTGGACTTTGGCAACGATTGGATTCATAGCCAGTGGGCAATCTGCCTACCGCATTTATGTCAATGAATATCTTTACCTAGGTGCTGGAGGTGAAGGAATGTCTCAGGGGAATGCTTTTGTTGCAAGGGCATCTGGAACGGAAAGCATTTATTGGAGTGGAGGAGCAGGTCTTCACCGGTATAATGGACCTGCACAGGTTCTCGGGATGTATTCCTCATACTTTGGGGGCATAGTTCAATACCTGTATTTAGGTTTTTCACGTAAATTGCATAATGTTCGTGGTGGTGCAGTGGGGTTTTCACTATTAAGAACCGGAGTTGATAACATACCAAACACATTGTATTTAGTTCAGCCGGATGGTAGTCTGGACTTCAATGCGATAACGCCGTTCAGTGCAGCAGACTATGCATTTTTAATAAGTTACGGACAGCCTTTCAAAGGGATGAATGTTGGGACAACAGTAAAGATTCTGCACAGGAAAGCAGGAACTTTTGCTACTGCTTGGGGATTCGGAATAGACATTGGGATTCAAGGCAGATATAAAAAATGGAAGTGGGGGATAGTGGGGAAGGATATAACTGGAACCTTCACAGTCTGGAGATTTTCTTTCACAGACGAAGAAAAATTTATTTTGCAATCCACCGGAAATGTCGTTCCGGATAAGTCATGGGAGTTGGCAACACCACGGTTCATAGCAGGA
>JAJRPU010000128.1 GCA_024280615.1 Bacteroidota bacterium
AACCCAGTATTTATCAGGCAAATCAGAAACGCTCATCTCAGACGGCAAATGAAGTTCTAATCCCCGGTTAAGAAATGGTATTCCTGCTTTGTGCAATGCTCGGGCGTATCGCAGAACAACATGCTTGCATTTTCTTTTAACCTTAAATTTCACATATAAAAACCTATTAAACCAGCATTTGTCATAAGTATAAAAGGGTATTCCCGGCATTACCAACCTCAACCTTAATGTTCTCAGGTTGCCGTGCAAGTCAAAAACCGCTGAATAATGCTCTCTTTTCAAGTCAGCGATTAACTCGGGAAAAGAGTTATAATCTTCCAATGCCCACACTCGCTCCACAGCAGGATTATACTTAACCAAATCAACAAAAGCTTTCTTAGTTAAAAAATCCACTTTGAAGCCATGTTCATACAGACTCCTGACAATCGGACTTGTCAAGACAATATCTCCTATACTACTGAACCGAACAACAAGAGCCCTATCCATTGGTACCCAGCTATTAAAAAAACGTTCAAGATTGTCAGGATTGCTACTCTAACAGAAATATTTAATTTCCCTGAATTATACCACGCATAAAGAATCTTAAATAAATTATTGCTTGCCGTAGCAATTAATGTAACAAGAAGAAGAGTGTCCAAATCTATAGAGACCTGTCCTTGATATAGTGGCAATAAGAACGTTGTAATGTCTCCCGAACCAGCAATAAATGCAACATACTTGAGCGATTCCACTCCTACATAAGTAATTACAAGATAAGAAGCCACACTGAAGACTATATATAGCAAACCGAATGTTAAGGCGGACCGTAATTCAAGGGGGTTCTGTGAAGGTAACAGAACTTTTTTGCCATATAAATATCTCCATGGAAGGCTTAATGCAAGCCCCGCTGCAAACAGAACCATTAGCATAGAGAATATAGGAAATGCTATATTTCCCATAAACAAAATAGCCAGAACGGCTATTCGGAAATACATCATACTAACTGCAATTACTAATGAGCGAGAAAGAGCATCCACTGGAAAATCCCTTCTGGAAAGGACCCACACGGTGGCAGTGCTACTATATAAGCCTCCCAACACAGCACTAAGAATTAACCCTTTACCCGGTAGGATATAGCGGTCAATTATGTATGTAGCAAAAGACAGCCCAGAAACTACTATAACGGCAATCCAAGCATTATATAGGTTAATAGGGACGATTATTTCAACAGGTTCTTTGGGAAGCAATGGTAACACAAGAAAAGCTATTATCAAAAAAACAGAGAGATTGACAAAATCACGATGGCTAAGGCGAGAGGCTACCTGTCTGAACCAAGGCTTTGATTGGGCTATTAAAAGCCCGAGAACAGCGACAGCAACAGTTATCCAAATGGGATACACAATGCTTAGCGGACCCAGAGAATACACAATCATACCCAGAACAATTGAAGTAATTCCATAGTCTTCGCTCTTTGTAGCCTTAAACCAGAAAAATATTGCCCAGATGAGGGACAAAGCAATAAACCCAATACCAAACAATACAGGTGGCGTAGGATAAACAACATACAAGATGAAACCCAAAATAGATATTAGCATAAATGTTCTATCAGTGCCATATCTAACCCGTTCTTCTGCATGCAAATACCTCTGTTCAAGCCCGATAGCAAAGGCAAGTGCAATTACGAGAATTAGTCGCCAAGCCAGAAATCCAATGTCCCAGTCCATCGCCACACTACAAACATAACAATATTCTTACAAACACTTTACATTTACACTTCCTATTAAAGCTCATAATTTAGCATCTTCATGCTTCGTTATGTTGCATAATTATGAAGCATTCTACAATTGTTGGGTTTGCAGGTTGCATAATCCTCATGTTTTCTAGTTATTCTGCATTCTCCCAACCTACTATAAACAGTTTCTTTTTTCAATATGGCTACATTGATGCTCTTTCAGCGGCACTAAGCAGTGTTAACGTCAGAGACAGCTCTCCGTCTATAGGCAGAGAAAATCCCTTTTTGATACCACAAAACTTCTATGGTTCCGTAACCAACGTTATTTATCACGGCGGAATAACAGGACACAGATTGGCAGCAAGTACCCCAAGATATAAAATACCTCTTGCGTACGCAACTCTTATCAATTATGGTATTCAGGGACAACGCTATGATGCGGAAGGATTTCCCGCGGGGATATACAATGCTTGGGAAGGTGAGGTGGGCATCTCACTATTGATAGACACTTTGGGAATAATTCGTGGTGCTGCAACCCCCAGAATACTATTTACCCAGATTGACAGGTTCTTTGGACTTGCCGTTGCTTCAGACTTCCTCTTTTTAGTTTCCTTGCCTGAAAACAGAACTTTACTGTTGTCAATACGAAATGTTGGATTTACAGTGGATAGGTTAACATATCGCCAGAAGCGATTTCTGTCGCCACAAATCAATCTTTATGCCCTTCTCCCGTTAAAATATGCTCCTATTGATATTCACATTTCAGCAATAAATCTGCAATTCGCAAGACTTTCCCCGGATGGTGAACTCCGTTTCCAACAAAGCTCAGACACGTCTCTTTTAAACAAAGTTTCATTTGTTCTGCATAACATTTTGAGACATTTATCTTTTAGTGCCCGGCTTCGTTTCTTTGACAAACTTCACTTTATGGTCGGATATGACTTCAACCTCAGATATAATCTTGCTCCAATTGCTTATGGCGGTGGGCTAACAGGATTGACTTTCGGCATAAAATTTTCCAGAAAAAATGTTATGTTTGTCTATGGACATCGCTTTTACTATCCGGGCGGTGGACCACACTATTTCACTGTAAACATTAACATGGAAAGCATAATAAAAGGTTGGGCTAAGGGCACTGGAAAACACAAAAAGAAGGGAATATGATAATCACAATTGATGGAACGGCAGCATCAGGGAAAAGTACTGTTGCACGCTTGCTAGCAGAAAAACTTGGGTTTAGGCATCTTGAAACAGGTTCACTATACCGTGCTATAACCTATCACATGCTTAAAAATGAGAAAGATATCAACAGCGAAGATGTCATCTGTCAGGAATTGTCCAAAATTCATATTGAAATTGTCTGGGATTCAGCGGGCAGGCAACGAACTATTCTCAACACTGAAGATGTTACAGACTGGCTTCAGGACCCTGCCATTAATGCCACTGTTAGCATAGTGAGTGCCTATACATGTGTTAGAGAGTTCCTGTTAGACGTTCAACGCAATGCAGCACAAGGCTCTGATATAGTTGCCGAGGGGCGAGATATGGGAACAGTTGTCTTTCCTCAGGCAGACCTCAAATTTTTCATAACCGCTTCCGTTGATGAACGGGCTCGCAGAAGATATTACCAACTAATTGAACAGGGCAAAACCGTTACGTATGATGACGTATTAAAAGAAATAGTCGAAAGGGACCTTAGGGACAGTCGCAGACCAATAGCCCCGATGAAGCCAGCCCCAGACGCAATACTCATTGACACAACAGATAGAACCCCTGATGAAATAGTCAATCACATTATTCAACTAGTTAATGAAGCACGAGTCATTTAAGTTTTGATATATCTTCACAGATAAGTTTAATTCAGCCTATGAGTAAAAAACCTTTGATACTCGTAACAAATGATGACGGTATAGCGGCACAGGGAATTAGAGAATTGGTGGAAGCGGTCAAGCCATTGGGCAGGGTGATAGTGGTGGCTCCAGACAGACCGCAATCCAGCATGGGACACGCCATTACCCTTGACCAGCCTATCCGTGTTGAACCAGTTGACCTGTTTGAAGGTGTAGAAGCAGCATATCAAGTCAGTGGGACTCCCGTTGACTGCGTTAAGATAGCTGTTAACAAGTTGCTTGACGAGCGTCCTGACGTGTGCGTCTCGGGAATAAACCACGGTTTGAATTCCTCTATTAATGTAATCTACTCGGGCACTCTTTCGGCAGCTATGGAAGCGGCACTGGAAGACATTCCGTCTGCAGGCTTCTCCCTTGACTGCGTTGAATCACGTTGTGATTTCAGGGCATCAGCACAGGCAGCCAGAATAATCACAGAGAAGATTTTGAAATTTGGTCTTCCTACAGAAGTGTTCCTGAACGTTAACATCCCTAATTTAAAACCAGAAGAAATCAAAGGGTTCAAGGTTTGCAGGCAAGCCCGTGCAAGATGGGAAGAAACCTATGAAGAACGTATTGACCCTCGTGGCAGGAAATACTATTGGCTCACAGGACGTTTTGTAAACTACGATAAAGGACAAGACACAGATGAATGGGCTCTGGCTAACGGATATATCTCAATAGTGCCTATAACCCTTGATTTTACTGCTCATCACGCAATCTCTTATCTCCTTAACAGATGGAAATGGAACAACAATGACAACACATAAGGACCTTGTTCGCCGGGAAATAGTGAACGGTGTTATCCTCGGATTTGTCTTACCTCTAGCAGTATTATTAACTATTCACGAAATAGTTCTGTTAATTAGAGACTATTGGTTTGAAGGAAAAGAAGTATTTAGCTTCAGGTTCCAATTAATCGTGTCAGTTCTAACAAATCTTATTCCAGCACACATGCTATACAAACGAAACAGGTTTCATGCCCTGCGTGGAATAGTGGGAATCACAATATTGGAATCTCTTGCAATAGCCGTTTACATCATTTTCTCTATCGGCTTATGAAAATCTGGGTTTCAGCAGGCGAATTAAGTGGAGACATTCGTGCTTCAGAAGTGATTAGTTCCATACAGCAATTAACCCATGTTTCTCTAAAAGGAATTGGTGGACAAAATCTGTTAAGCTTAGGGCTTCAACCCCTTGAAACAATAGATAATCTCGGACATGTTGGTTTCGTTGAAATCATTAAACACATTCCTTTTTACCTAAAACTTCTCAGAGGAGCAAAAAAAGACATCCTCTTATGGAGACCAAACGTCGTGCTTCTGGTTGATTATCCAGGCTTTAACATGCGTCTTTTGAAGTCTGTGGGCAAACAGGTTCCCGTTGCTTATTACATAATTCCGCAGGTGTGGGCATGGTTGCCACAGCGTGCTAAATCCCTTCGGCTCGCTAAAGCAGTTTTTACAATCCTGCCCTTTGAAAAGGAATTTCTTATGAAATATGGTATTCACAGCCACTATGTTGGGCATCCCCTCGCCTTCAAAATAAAACAATATGTGCCAAATAGTTTGCCTTGGAAAGGCTTCATCGCTTTGCTCCCGGGAAGCAGAACTTCTGAAATAAAGAACATTCTTCCGATAATGTTACAAGTGGCTAGGAACCTACCCGGCGAAACATTTGTCATAGCAGGAATCTCCAAACAAAAATTCATAATTGAAGCAATTCTTACCCAACACAGCCTTCCCAACGTTAATCTGGTTTATGACCGGACTTATGACGTCCTTGCACATGCCCAATACGCCATTGTAACCTCTGGAACGGCTTCTCTTGAAACAGCCCTTTTCAAGGTTCCACAAATAGTGTTATACAAAGGCAACTGGCTATCTTATCTCCTTGCCAGAATGCTTGTTACTGTAAACTTCATTTCGCTTCCCAACCTCATTGTAAACAAACCCCTTGTTCCTGAACTAATTCAACAGGATTGCTCTCCTCAAAACATAATGAAACATCTTGAAATCATTGCATCTCGCAGGAAACAAATCATTGAAGGCTACAATGCAATAGAAAACACTCTTTTCACAGACATTCCTCCTCCTCAAAAAGTGGCTCAAATCCTTGTTGATTTGTTTGCTTGATTAACGTTATTTATTACCTGTTCTATTTTCTCAACGGTTTTTTCCCAGGAAAACCTTTTAGTGTTTTCCAGACCTGCTTGTATAAGTCTTTCCCTAAGAACGTCATCTGTTGCTAATGTAAGCATTGCCTTTGCAATGTTGTGTTCATCATTTGGGTCAATAAAAAGGCATCCTTTTCCTCCTATTTCAGGCAATGCACTAATGTTGGAAGTGATTACCGGGCAACCAACCTTTTGTGCTTCCACGACTGGAAGCCCGAAACCCTCCATTAACGACGGGAACACTAACGCTATTGCCCTTTTTAATAGATAATGGATTTGCTCGTCTGGCAAGATGCCCGTGAACAACACACGGTTTCGGCATTTCATCTTTCGCCATTGTTCTATTATAGTATCATATTCCCATGCGAATCTGCCTGCTATAAGTAAATAACTATCCAATTCGGAACAGACGATATCAAACGCTTTTAGCAAGTTAGGAATGTTCTTCCTTGGCTGAAGGGCTCCGTAATACAGGAAAAATCTCTCTGGCACTTTAAACTCTGGCTTTTGTGGTTCAGGAAACTCTTTAATTCCCAAGCCAACAACAGTAAGTTTTTCCTTAGGTAAGGAATACAGTTTTCTCGTTTGATGCATCGTATAACAAGAGTTAGCAATAATATGCGTTGCTTCCTGAACATACTTGTCAATAGTCCGCCAGTAATATATCCTGTAAGGTAATGATAATCCAGAGAATTCGTATAAATAAGCAATATCGTGCATTGTCAACACAACGGGAACGCCTGTGCCAACTGGAATGAATGGCTCTGGCGACAGAAATAAGTCCGGCTTTATTGATTCAATTGCTTCCGGAAGGGTAAA
>JAJRPU010000129.1 GCA_024280615.1 Bacteroidota bacterium
GGCAGGGCTGTGTTAACGGCGTCCACAAGGCGTCTTAATCGGTTGTTCCTTGAAAGATTGTAGTATTCATAGGCAAGGGAATCAAGCAAATTGCCAGAGGCGTCATAGCGGGTTAAGTTGAGAATGTTGCCAACTAAATCATAGGAATACTTTGTTGAATAGTTTTTGGTTAAGCTTGCATTCCATTCTGTTCCGTCAAAGCCTGTGAGTGTCGTGGCTCTTGTCAAGCGTCCAAGCCTATCGTAGCGGAATGAATATGCTGTGTGCAGTGTGTCTAAATTCAGACTCCATGAGGATATCCAGCCGGTGTAATAGGGTTTGTAAAGATGGGAACTGCCTGAAATGATTGATGCTTCCAGTGGGGTAGCATTTGGTTTTATTGGTTTGTAGTCGTTGGGATAATAGCGAAGTATAAGAGAGAAGACGTCTCTGGCAAAGTATTCATATTGCCCAGAAATTCCGTCTCTTGATGGGTCATTAGCCAAAACTTCTGAGTTTATTGCCTTTAGCCAACCATCAAGAGTATAAGCATAATCAAGTCCTTGCAACATTAAGTCCTTCGGACGAATCTCCCTTCTCATTAGTTTGCCGTCAGGGTAGTATTTTAAGGCACTTTCTAAAATCCAGTGTTTGCCGTCCCGAAAAGCCCAAACATATTTCAGGTTTCCCATGGCGTCATAGGCAAATTTATGGAAAAACTGGTCTTTTTTGCCAGCATTGTAACGCATCTCTCTAGCTTTTTCACTAATCGCATCGTAAAGATAAATAAAAATGTAACTTTGTCTATCACATGTTTTATACATCATAAACATATCTAGTTCATAGCTTATCAAGCAGCTTTAGTGTTATGTACCTTGTTAATAAATGTATTAAAGTAGCTGTAATAGAAACCACCAGGGATAAAGGTATAATATAAGTAGTTATGTTATCAACAAATTCTTCCACCTCCAGCAGATAAGCCAATAAGTATCCAATATTCCCATATCTAAAGATTGCCCATAATATAGATAAATAGTAGGCATCAGCTTTAAAAAAGACAGTAAATGACAGAAACACAATATCTAAGTTTAGAAGAGCTACTTTTTTGCAAAAGAACCTAGAAGCTTGGGATTCCTTATTACACAATAAAGAGTCTATGAATCCATTTATAACATATACAGGAAGCCTAAAAGTTATGAAATAAAGCAAATAACTTTCATTTGGTGAATTTCTTACTACAACATTACCTGTCAATAAATATACCCATATAGCAATTTCATTAACAATAGTAAAAACTATCACAAATATAACAAAGTGTACAAATAACTTATAATTTTTCATTGCTATCAAATTTCATTGTATATAGGTAGTTAAAATATGCTCTAATTAAGTGCATAGTGTTTAATAGTATTGATAGCATACTTGTTTGAGTTTATCGATTATTCAATGAATTACTCACATCTTTAGCGTTGTCAACAGACATCGGGTCAAACAATGGTGAACCTATAAAATTTTCCGACATATTATTAATAACCTCCTTGAGGGCTTCAATGTAATGTAGTGGTTTTAAAACTATCTCCTTATTCAATATCTCTATTTTAAGTTCGCTACCTTCTATTAATCCTATATGTGACGGTATTCCATTACCACCCTTATATATTTTAACATTTATACCAGTATTTGAGATTTCTCCCATCTCAACTGCTTCGTTAGAGCCATGAGGAGGAGAAGCATAACTACCTTCCCCAAACTTACTGTATTTATCATACAACTGTGGATCAACAAAACCCACAAACTTAAATCTTATCTCCGGTGGAACCTCACACGTATTAAACGGCTCAACATCATTCCTAACTACATCCTCCGGTAAACCTGTTGCCTGAATTAAACCATACTCCACAACAGCCTCTATCAATAACACATTTAGCCGCTTTTCAAACCCTAAATAATCTGCCGCACTTTCATAGTATGCATATAACTCTATACCCTCTCGCTTTACAGGTGGAACTAATTGATTGTCCTTACCAGGAGTAAAGCTCTCATCAAATACTAACTCTCCTAATTCGTCATCAAACCGTACATTAACTTCATATACTCCACTTCCTAAAGGACCCGGTTCTGGATACTTATCAACATATATAACTTGACCCTCATGCTTCAATATTATACTATCCTCCAATCCCTCTCGCTCTACCGCATATGTAACCTTATTACCTCCAAACATATAACCACTTATCCAAGGATATTCCTCTATCAAAGGCTCTACCTGATGAAACCTCGCTATCATCGGATCATAGTTCCTATACCTATAATACTGCCAGCCCAAGTCCCTATCAAACAACTGACCTTGATATGTGAACGGATATGGATTCACAGTCGTCAATTGCTTCTCCCAGCCGAAAGGATAATAATCATGTATGCTTTCCACAAGTGGCTTATAATAAGCAACAGTACTTCCATTATTTGACACTGGCACTCGCTGGTCCCTTATCACAACACGAACATTATTCAAATGGTCCGTTAATTCATACTTCCTCTCCGCCCTCAAAACTACACCCCTCCCACAAGGCCCCAAAGAAGAACCTAACTGTCCCAAACACGGCTCAAACGCAACCAAACATATCTGACCCGGTGGACAATATTCCCAATCTACACCATCCAGTTCCATCAATCCAAGTCGTTTCGTTCCCTCATA
>JAJRPU010000130.1 GCA_024280615.1 Bacteroidota bacterium
ACCGAAGGGGCGAAATTTATTGTTTTATTGATTGCAAAATATCTATGAAAGGAAGAGATAAAAACCGGTGCCGACGGTGCTCCAGGAGGCATATTTGCCGAAACTCCAATACCCAATTCGCAAACAAAATAATTGGATATATTGGCTCGCCTAACATCTTTCCTATTTGTGTTTCTTTCACTGTTTCCCTGCTTCAATTGGTATATGACCATAGCGAAAGGATAATTAAGTCCCAGATTAGGCATGGATAGGGCTCCTGCAGAGTAGTGCAAAACGCCTACGCCAACAGTTAGCCTGGATAACCTATATCCTGCAAAAACATAAGTAACGTTATTCAGGTAGCTACCGATAGATACATTCTCTTGATTTGAATAGAAGTCATACTTCTTTGTTAATATGGCAAGTCCTGTGCCCATTTTGAAGCGAAACCTATTATTTTTTGAGGAAAAGTTCCAAGTGATAGAGATTCCATATGCTTTGCCAAGAATTTCACTATTGCCATTATCTTGGAAGTGAACAGTTATTGAAGTAAAACTGTTCTGCCACGTTGAATCAGTCCATGGCAGTTGCAATGAAGCCATCAATAAGGGAGACGGCACTGTCTTTATGTGAAGCATTTTAGTAGTGTGCGGTACTAATTGAGATATAGACCCTGCTATTTCAATTCCCTCTAATGCAAAAGATGGCATAACATAAAAAACAATCAATAATTTTTGTATATACAATTGTATCACCTTCTCTTTTTCTTTCTTGCCTTTAGCCATTGAAAAAATTTAGCCCATGCCCATAAGTTCACGAAAGAAGACGGCAATTGTCTGTAGTAATAGAACTGATTGACATGCTGAGCAAAAGTTTGAGCCTGAGCCAATTCAGGGGGTGTCTCTGTGGTTTCATAGGCAAGTTTGTTCAAGACCTCTGGCGAAAGGGTCTGAACGTAAGAAGGCTCTTCTAACTGCAAGGCTAAGAATGCCTGTTTGAATTGTTCTGGAGAGGGCCATGGGTATACGGTTACTTCTTGAAGAGTAAGGGTGTCTGGTTCCAAACGCACTATAAGAAATATCCTATTTGTATCGGGAACGACAGTTGTCCACGTTTGATAACCCACATATTCAATCTGAATGGTATCCCCCGGCATTGCTGGAAGAGCAAAATACCCGTCTATTCTGGACAAAGTTCCTTCATTACGCGTTTTGTTGATTATATGAGCAAATGGTAAAGGCACAGTTGAATCGCCTTCTTCTGTGATAACAATCCCACTTACTTGAACAACACTTTGTGCATAAAGAGAAGACATTATTCCAAGGAACCAAACCAAGAACCTAAATCTTGATAATAATTTTGCCAAACTGTTTAGCATTATCCATCCATTCAAAAGCTTCATTTATCTCGTCTAATGAATACAAACGGTCTATTACAGGTTTTAGTTTATGTGCATTCCAGAGTTCAAGCATTTCTTCAAAGTCTGATGGACTTCCCATCGTACTGCCAAGAATATTTAAATGTCTCCAGAACACTTTAGCAGTGGATAGTTGAGGAATCTTCCCTGCCGTTTGGCCATATATCACTAATCTGCCTCCGGGATTCAAAATGTCAATTATTTGGGGTATGTTGGGTCCAGATGCTCCATCAATCACTACGTCAACACCTCCCCATTTTTGAATTATCTTTTTATGCCAGTCATCATGAGTGTATAAATAACCATCTGTTGCACCCAGTTCTAAGGCTCTATCAATCTTTTGCAGAGAAGATGACGTAACAATTATTTTATCCGTTATGGTAGTTGCCATTTTAAGTGCCATAAGTGCAACTCCACCTCCAATACCAGTTATTAATATCGTATTTCCTTGCTGGGGTCTGCCTCTATAAAATAGAGCTCTATATGCAGTAACTCCTGCTAAAGGCAAGACGGCTGCTTCCTCGTCACTTAAATGCAAAGGAGGTTGATAAACATTTTCCGCGGGAACGACAACATACTCAGCAAAAGTGCCATCTGTCGGATTACCTAATATGTGAAAGGAAGGTGACTGAACTTCTCTGGACGGTCCCCATTCCAGACCTGGATTAACAATGACTTTCTTGCCAACCCATGCTGAATCAACCTCTGAACCAACTTTTTCTACAATCCCAACACAATCAGAGCCCAGAATCACTCCCCTTCTGATACCGGGATATAGCCCTTTTTGAATCCATACATCACGATGATTAACACTCGCATATAGAACTTTTATTAGCATTTGTGTTGGACCGGGTTCAGGAACCGCAACTTCTTTTATAATAAGTGGCTTACCGGGTTCGGGTAATACAGCAGCCCTCATCACTTGTGCCATAATAACTAAGGCTTTTAAAGATTCTCCTCTATTAAATCTTGTATTTCATTATATGGAGCCAGCCCAGCTACGGCTTTTCCATTGATAACCAAGGTTGGAGTTGCCCTGATACCCTTCTGTAAAGCAGCTTGCATAGTGCTATCAATAAAACTATCAAGGACAGAAAGGTCAGAAAGACACTGTTCCAAGTCTTTTGCCGTTAACCCGACGTCATAAGCAGATTCAGAAAGCACGTCACCCAAATTGCTAAAGTTTTTGTAAAACTTATCGTGTATATGCCAAAACTTTCCCTTCGTGTTAGCACACATAGCTATATATGCCGCATTGCGAGCATTAGGATGGAAAGGAAGGGGAAAGTATTTATAAACCAGCTTTGCTTTTCCTGTAATTACATAATCCGCAATAAGACGAGGCATAACATTGTTTGCAAACCTCGCACAGTAGGGACATTCAAAATCACTGTAGATTTCAATTGTAACAGGGGCGTTTGGATCGCCAAGCACTGGGAACTCCACTAGTTTCCCAGGCTTATTGTATTTATCATAAACCTGTTCAATATTTTGCATTAGCTTCTTAACCTCATTTGTGTTCTCAAAAAAGTAATGCAAAGCAATTCCCAACGCTATCGGCAACACAGCCATCAAAAAGAAATACTTAACCCCTTGAGACATTCTCCTTTTTATTTTACTCACGAAATTAAATAAAATACCAATATCTTCAAGTGACCTATACTGACTAATGCCTCAATATGCCTCAATTGATCAAACAATTATTCTCCGTGTAATCTCCTTTTCTTGGCTAAAAGCTGCTCTTCGGTCTCCGGATATCTTGGGTCCGGCACACAGCAGTCCACAGGGCATACAGCAGCACACTGAGGCTCGTCATAGAATCCCTTACATTCAGTGCATTTATCAGGAACAATGTAATAGTGTTCGTCGCTAAGGGGCGGCTGAGGCTCTTCAGCATCAACTGTCCTGCCGTCGAACAGTTGGTAGGGTCCTTTAACGCTTGTCCCATCCGCTATTCTCCAAGGAACACCTCCTTCATAAATAGCATTATTCGGGCATTCAGGCTCACAAGCACCACAATTAATGCACTCGTCTGTTATCATTAATGCCATAGCGTGTCATTTTTATACAAATATACGCACAGAAAAAGCAAAAGGTTCTTGTTAGTGATGATATAAATTTTGCCCCCAAAAATTTTGAGCGTAATTTAGCAAATCAAAACATAACAACTATGCTGTATAGAAAAAAAGCGATCTCTACATCTTTGATAATGACAATCGGGGGATTATTATTTATGATGGGTTCTGGAAGGTTTGCGCAACAGCGAGAAATGTGCATTTTTGTTACTGACACATTATTTATAAAATTTTACTCTGATGAAATAGTTACTGACATCGATGCCTACACTACCAAAGGCGTGGGAGCCTATAATAGATGCACTAACACGATTTATTTTAAAATACCTTCTGCCTCTTTCAAGTTTGCCAATAGTCTGATGGGCGAACACTATCGCGAGCAATACATGGAAGTCCATAAATACCCTAACATCACTTTCAAAGGGTCCTTGGAAGTTAAGGATACCCGGGATGCCCCAGGAACATATAAAGCAGTAGCAAAAGGTAATATGACTATCCACGGGGTTACAAGAGAAGTTACGATCCCGGGAACCGTTACGGTGCATCAAGATGGAACTTTTGAGGGGAAGACAGTGTTTTGGGTCAAACCAACTGACTACGGTATTAAACAACCGTCAATGGCTGGGGTCACCGCCGCCGATTCAGTTCAGGTGACCGTGTGGTTCAGAATGATTCCTTACACAAAAAAATCTGAAAAATAAAGTGTCAAAATGAAGAAGCTAAGTGTGTTACTTTCTTTTCTTGGATTAGCATACGTTGGAGTTGTCTCTTCTGGCTGCGAAGAAGCAGAGTGGGATGAACCCAAAGTTAGTTACCATGGTGAAGATGAAAGCCACAACTGGGGAATGAACTGTATGGATTGTCATCGCAGGGGAGGTCCCGGGGAAGGTTGGTTTACTATAGGCGGTTCAGTAGCCAAATTAGGCACCAATGAACCTTATCCAAACGTAACCATTGAATTGTGGGAAGAAATTGGTGTTGGGAAACCAGTAGCAGTAATAGAAGTTGATGCCTTAGGTAATTTTTACACAACGGAGCCTATCAATTGGGGTGACGGTTTGTTTCCAGCTGTTGTAAATAAAAACGGCGACAGAATTTTCATGCCATATAAAACAATGATTGGTGCTTGTAATTCGTGCCATTTTAACAGTGAAGGAGTCAGTGCACCTCCAATCTGGGCAAAATAAAAAAAGCATGATGAAAAAAGTTCTTTCAGGACTCTTAGGAACAATAATGGGATTGTCTATAGCAGCAATAGACACTCAGGCACAGGATTTAGACTTAGAAAGCATAGTGGAACAGGAAGCAGAAAAATTAGAGGCAGAGCCAACTCTTCCCAATCCGTTTTACACTATTTGGGGCCATGTTCTACCCACTGTTAGAACACTTCCTGCCAGAATTCTGGATTTTAGAGTGTCTCATCACTTCGGGAAGGTAGCAGGCGGCTATGCTACGTTTTGGGGGCTTGGATATGCTACAGACGTGCAAATTAGCTTTAACTATGGTATCACTGATAGGATAACAGCAGGATTTGGGTACTATAGGGGGGGCTGGGTCGCCTCTAAAAACCTTGATTTGAGGGTTAAGTATTGGATTTTAAATCAGGTTGAGGGTGCACCGTTTCATCTGTCGGTCTTGCTTGTTTCCGCATGGTCAGCCGGTTCAGTCAACCCATTTGATTTCTATGGTCCGCCCACTACAGCAACCCGTTTCTCCTTCCTCGCCATGCCAATCCTGGCTTATCAAACCAGCAAAATCACTTTCCAACTGAGCCCATATTACATCCTTAATCAGCGTGTGCCAACTGGACACCCGGGTTATTTCCTTGGGTCTGGTGTAACGATAAGGTATCTCATCACACCTATACTGGCGTTCTTAATAGAAGGGGCTTATACTTTTAACCCACCCTATGATGCTTATGTGCCAATGGTTGCCGTGGGTATAACCCTTCTCACCGGCGGACACGTGTTCTCAATAAGGTTTGTGAACTCACGATATCTACTTGAAAATTATGTACTACCTTATTCCACTGCCACTTTCAAAGACATAAGGTTTGCTTTCTCCTTCTCCAGAGCATTCGCTTTCAAAAAGAAAGAAGGAGATAAAAAGTGGTAAAAAGGAAAGTTTTAATTTGTTTTTCTAGACGAAGACTCAGTAATTACTTCTATACCCTTTAGGTATTGTGCGATGAAGTTGTATATGGCAGCTGCGACTATGGTTAATATGAAAGTCAAAACTGCCAATATAGGTGGCGATATTATTGTAAACGCCGGAAATATTATCCAGAGAAATGGCTGGTCTCCCACTGCCACCTCGTCAGGCAGGTTACCGAAATCCCTCACTATTAACACGAAATTCAACCAAAAAAACACTATATAGAGAGCAATTAGTGAAGTCAATCCAATTACTATATCTATTTGTATCGGGTTGATGCGTTTTATTGACATTCTAAACATCTTCTTTGTTGGGTTAGAAGACGCCATTGAATATATAGATTTGTACAGTTAAACCAGTTAAATTCGAAAACCTTCACTTTTGCCCAATAAGTCATACATTCCTAATCAGTTTTTTGCTTTTTATACTTCCAAGAATTGATTTCACTACATCATAAGCGGGAGACATAGCGCTTCGTGGATTATCGGGCTTTTCTGGTATTCTTATGTTCGTAAACTTGAACTCATCTTTTACTTTTCCTATGTCCTTTATGTTTACTGTTATTGCATCGCCTGTCCTCTTAACTGATACACTCATGTAAGGGTCTGCATAGTAAATCCCTTTACCTGCTATCAGAAATATTGTTGGTTCCGACCAAGTGGTTTCTTCTGAACTGCCCATAACATTAATAAGTCTAATTGCTCCGCTACCTGTAAAATTGCTTTTTACAGAGAACATTCCGCCCGGTCCGTTTGGAATTTGAATATACAAATCTGTACGTTCTTGATTGGATATTTCACATTTCATACCCACTGCCCTAATTAAAGCACATAATAGAATTTCAACTGCATCTCCAACAATAAATCTATTGGCATATACAGTGGTATTATAATCGGTAATTAGTTTAGTTAGGGCATTTTCAAATTCTTTTACTGCTTTAGCGTTTTTCGGATTCTCAAGCTGTGTTTTTAGGTTTAAAAACACTTTTCTGGCACTACTTATTTGAGTGTATTCTCGGCATGCAATAATGATTTAGAAGCCATTTTAATTCTGTTTAAAGCAAATTCATAATATTCCGGCACTATTTCAAAACCTATATATTGCCTGTTGAGTTTTTTAGCTACAACGGCAGTG
Source organism: Bacteroidota bacterium (assembly GCA_024280615.1). Lineage (GTDB taxonomy): Bacteria > Bacteroidota > Bacteroidia > JAADEI01 > JAADEI01 > JAADEI01. Next base: position 6,760 of record JAJRPU010000130.1, read on the forward strand.
GTGCCAGAGCCTAAGAAAGGGTCAAGAACTACGTCTCCCGGGTCACTACTGTATAAAATCATTTTTTCAACAAGCTTCTCAGGCAATTTAGTAGGTGTTTTTATCTTTCCTGTCCAATACTCTCGTTTGATTATCCAGACATCTTCCGGATAATGCTCAATTTTATTAAACTTATATTTTCTTATATTTTTAATTCCCAACAGTATGTGATAGTGGCTTGTAACAAATTTTCGTTTTGTGTAGACTCCGAATTGATACTTCCAAATTATGTGATTCAGCAGATGAAATCCTGCTTCTTCAAAAGCATTAAGAATGTCTTTCAAATTAGTCCAACCAGACACAACATATATACTCCCAGTTTCTTTCAAAATTCTAAAAGACTCTTTGAGCCATTTAAGAGAAAACTCGTAGTATTCTTCCCTAGGTATCTCATTATATCCCTCTAATACGTATGTGCCTTTCCGGTTATAGTTAGACCGTTGGGCTTTGAAGTCAATAGCAAAGGGAGGGTCAGTAATAATTAAGTCAATGCTTTCATCTGTAATCTTCGGCATTAGTTCAAGAGAGTCTCCTAAGTAAATGTTGTTAGGTTTTATTTCCATTAGGAACAAGTTTCTTCACTAATTTAGGAAATTTTTATGTTTACTTATTGCTTTTTTGATTGCCCCTTATCTTAAATCCAATTCTGCGTCTTTCCTCTTCCTGTTCCTTAAGTATTGAAAATTGCTGTGCGAAACGGTCAACTATCTCTGGGTCTATACCCATTTTCATAGCAAGGAACTTGCATAAGCCCATTTCTTCTGAGGAAATAGTTCCATCAACAGCCATTATGATCATCAGTTCTTTAATGTGTTCTTCTTTTTCTTGTTGGTTTTCTGGGATATAAGGTTGCGCATTAGCTGGCAGATTAGTTATGACTTGTAAATCTCTATCTGAAAACCCTGCTTTTCGGGCTTTGTTGATGATATACTGTATCTCTTCATTAGTTATTTTACCATCTGCAAATGCAATGGCAAGCATATTCTGCAACCTACGCAATTG
>JAJRPU010000131.1 GCA_024280615.1 Bacteroidota bacterium
ACGACTTCCCTGCTTCCAGACTGGAATTATTTTAACCCTATTATTTTCTACAGAACCGTTGAGCATTATTTAGGCAGTCCAGACAATGCAGGTTTAGGGTTCTCTGCTATGTATCGCTACAAATTTTTCCGAATTTGGCTCAACTTTTTCATTGACGACCTGTTCATCAGCCATTTGCAGGCAGACATAAAGCAAATCATAACAGGAAATCCGCAATACTACGCAGGTTCATATCTCAACAAGTGGGCATTTAGCACTGGATTTGCACTGGATTGGCATGGGTGGCGTATCCAGTGGGAATACATGCGTATTCGTCCGTTTACTTACAGCCACTCGTCCATCTTGCAAAACTTCGCCCACTATGGCTATGGCATAGCCCATCCCAAAGGAGCCAACTTGTGGGAAATGCTACTCAAGGCAACTTACACAACTGGCAAATGGGAAGCGGGAACTATGTTTGCAATTATGAAACAAGGCATTGACACAGGAAAAACTAACTATGGTGCAGACATTTTTAAGAATTTCAAAAACGCAACAAGATATTATGGCAACTACACCACTCAAGGTGTCCCAGTGATAACGCAAAACCTTCATTTCTGGATAGCCTATCACATTAACAAGACCTTGACTCTGGAAATATATGCCCAGTTCAGAAAATCCCAGTCCACACTATTCAATGAACAATATCTCATGACCATTCTGTCGCTCAACTGGAACCTGTTTAATCCATACAGAACATTGTGGTGGGATTGGTAACATAACCAACTTCCCTTTACTATCCTATATTTGCAAGCAAAATTAATGGCACAATGAAGAGGATAATTAAAATATGGCTCCTTTTGCTTATTATCATAACAAGCCAGTATTTTTATTTTGCAATGGCTCAACAAAATGTTCCCGTCAGGATTAAGATGGAACCTGCTAAAGAAATATCATTAGAAAAATTAAAGAAATCTCCTTTGCCTGTGGCTACTGTAATTGAAGACGTCAAAGATGACAACGGAAATGTAGTTATTGCCAAGGGTTCAGAAGTGTATGCCATTTACAAAGTAGAACAAAGTAAAGATGTAGAATACAAGTATGAATTGCATACATTAGTTTTCCAATACATAAAATCTCCTTCAGGCAAAACAATTCCCGTCAAAGGATATTTAATATTTAGAACTCAAAAAGTAGACAATAAATACTTTACTTTTATGTTAATACCACCTATTACTGTATTAGGAATCGTTCTACACACCGTGAGGTTTTTCAGAAACATAACTTTCAAGGAAAGTTTAAAGAATGCTATTTTCAATTTCCCAGAACCGATTATTATAACCACTGAAACAGAATGATAGACAAAACACAATGGGCATGCTAATGTATATTTTAAAGGCAATTCTCTTGCTACAATTGATTATGGTTTTGAGTAGCAAAAACATATATGCACAAACAATAAAAGCCCAAAATTTGGTTATATACGATTACGAACAGGTTTTATCTTTTTACAAATCTCAGATTTCTTCCGAAACTTATGCTAAAATAGTTAACTATCCTAAACATGCTTTTTCTCTAGACAATAAGATATGTGCTTTTTATTCTTCTGGTGATAGCAGCCTTATTCCTGCTTTCTTTTATTGTTCAGACACCAACTTGTCAAAATCATACATAAATTCTGCAACCATTTTCAAACAAGACATTAAGCCCCTAACACAGGAAACTCACGATAATACTGTTAAGGAACATTTTGGGGAAAATGCTCAATATCAAGGCATTATAAATGTTTTCACCTTAGGGAACAGATTGTTTGCTTTCCATAAAATTATCATTGATGGGAACGTTGGTGAAAAAGTTACTTATAAGGTTCATACAATAATATATGATGAAAGCCTTGATAGGACAAAGGAAAAAACGATAGACATATTTTCTCACGTTAAACACCAATTAACCGACTCGCAAAATCCAATCACTCGTGTATTGCACATAGAAATTTTCAAGGTAACAGATAGCACATTTGCCATAGTAACCTATATTGCTAAAATAAGTAAATTACTTGATGAAAAGTTTAAAGTGATAACTGCGGTTGATGTGCAATACTATGATGACAACTTAACGCTAATAAACCAGACGAAATTTTCATTGCCTTTTGAAGATACTTACTATCACGAAAGCATAATTGATTATTTCCAAAGAGTTGCTTTTGTAAATCGTCTTTTGTTAGAACCTGAAAACGAAAGAATTAAACTATATTCTGTAACGAATATAACAAAAGGAGCAATAGAGAAAAACGAATTTCTTTTAAAAACTATTAAAAAGCAAAACAAAGTAAAAGTGGGCAACAAAGCACTGATTATTTTTGATATGGACTTAAGAACAGGAGATGTTATTCCAGCAGTGATAGATTTGGGCAATCTTAACAGGACAACTGTCTCAGCCCTTATGAAGAAATCGGAAGATGAGCCAGAAGTTTACTATTTCATAAGCACTTGGAGACAAAAAAATTCTACTTCCAATAAATTGGGCATTAGTATTGTGAAATTCACATTGGAGGGCGAACAACACAGGATTATAGAATCTGCAGAACTGGGTTATCTTCCACATGTGCAAGACAAGTCAGAAGAAAAACAAAATAGCGTTACCCTATTTGTTACAGATATAAGGGAAACTTCTTCAAAATATATAATTTCAGCCTTGCAGAAATTTATCCACTTTTATAAGATAATAGATGCCCGAACTGGCACCGTTGAGTCCTATGAGTTCCAAGACCAATTTGAAGATGTGGAAGTTATTGTTGTGGATAAAAAGTCCAAGCAAGCCGACGGTTACGTGGTTTTCAAAGGGAACATAGGGACTTTTAAGCCACCTTTTCGTGGATATAACATAAATTGGCATAATATACAAAGCAGGGTAAGATTTATAGACCAAGATAGCGACATGTTACTGATGTTTCCATATTCGCATAAGTTAAATTTTTCTAAAAAGTTGCATCCTTTCGTTAAAGGCATTCAGTATGAAAGAACGTATTACTCAGACATTATTATAGAGGAAGACGGTTCTGTGAGTGTGTCACCTGCCAAACCCTTTGTGTTTTCAGAGGGCAACATGTCTGGATTTGCTTTAAAAAACAGTGTTGTTATCAATGGCAGGTGGTATGTATTTTATTCAATAGATGGTTTTATTCCTGCTGTGGCTGTTTTGGGAAGGTATAGAGAGGACTAAAAAGTGCTTCAGGGTATTAAGTAGTCAGGTTTACGGAGTTAAAATTACTGAAACATAGTGTGTTGTATGTTGGTTTTGGTTGTGTGGAACTTTTCCAATTTGGAAACTGTTAGTGTCTTCAAAGTTTCCACGTGGTAAAAGATGTGCAGAAATTAAGGGAAAAGATAGTGGACACTGCGGAAGAGTTGTATTTAAAGCATGGGGTAATAGCAGTAAGTAT
>JAJRPU010000132.1 GCA_024280615.1 Bacteroidota bacterium
AGGGTATCTTGTACATGCATAGGTTCCCCACCTGCTAATGTAATTAACCCTCCAGTGGCGGCACAGGGGTTGCTCTGTTTCGGAACAGATGATTTTAGCATTTTTCATGCAGCAAGAAAAGCCGGTATAACACGAGTAGCTACTGTTGATCTTAAAATAACTAACTACGTATTTTTCACGAAATTTGAAATAATCGTTCACGGAAAGTAAAAAAATCTTTAAAATGCAGAAAGCTATGAGGAAGCTAATAGTCGTTTTTGTAGTAGGCGCATTAATAGCATTGTCGGGGTGCTCTTTTTCAACTATTTACTTGCTACCGGGCAATCCAACGGATGTAAAAGGCAATAAGGTCGGAGAACAAAAAGTCTCTGTGATATTAGGTATTTTTCCTTTTCATAGAGACCTAAGTGTTTATAAAGCAGCAAGAAATGGAGGAATAAAAAGAATATCTACTGTTGATTATAGAGTAAGCATTAAGTTCTTTGGCCTTGTTAGAGAATATAAGGTAATAGTTACGGGAGAATAATTTGCAGAAGGCACATAGTTTTCTTTATCAAGACCAGGCTATTGTTATGATTGATCTTCGCGCTGTAGTGAGTTTATGTTATCGGGTAGCTTATGATATTTTATTCAACTGTGATGTGATATGAAATTTTGCCTAACTTAACAAACCACTCATTGATTGAAGTAAAGTTCGTAACTTTGCACAAAAACAGCACATGGTAAGCACATTATTGAAAGCACTGGCTATAATTGGGGTTATTTTGACCTTTGTTGCTTTCTTTTGGGCAGTTTGGAAAGTGTGGAATTGGCTTCAGCAACAGATGTAGTGTTTAATTGGGGCAACTAAGGAGGTCACCTTAATAGTGCATTTGCATGCAGCGGAGGCTTGCATTGTGGATTCTTATTGCTTTGGGGCTTGGCTTCCTCGCCGGCATTGGCTTTGGACTCCTTGGAGTTCATCAATTTGTTAAGGATTGGATTGCTCCTTTCGGCGAGATATTTATTAGACTTTTACAGATGGTTGCCATCCCGCTCATTATAACTTCTCTGATTTCAGGAGTTGCTCATTTAAGCGATATGGCTCGCCTTTCCAAACTCGGCTTGCTAACTATAACTTATTACATTTTCACCACAACAGTGGCTATCATAATTGGGCTCGTCCTTGTGAACATAACGCAGCCGGGAAAACTTTTTCCACCCGACCAACAGGAAATTTTTAGGGAACAGTTCAAGCATCAGGTTGAAGAAAAGGTTTCGGTTGCTCAGGAAGTTTCTGTAAATAGTCCGTTGAGGTTCCTTGTTGATTTAGTTCCTAAAAACATTTTCCAGTCTGTTGAGGATAACAAAAAAATGTTACAGGTTATTTTTTTCGCCTTGTTTTTAGGGTTAGCCCTTGCCATGAGCCCTCGGAACAAAGTTCAAACAGCTATAAAGTTCTTTGAAGGTCTAAACGAAGCAATATTAAAGATGGTTGAGTTAATAATGCTATTCGCTCCCATAGGAGTTTTTGCTTTAATGACTTCAATAATTGTAGATTTCTCACAAAATGGAGAGATTTCCTCAATGTTGGAGGCACTTGGAACATATATGATAACAGTAGTGTTGGGACTTTTCGTTTTAGTTCTTTTCCTATATCCGGCAATTCTTAAGTTTATTGCACGTTTTTCTCCGGTTAAGTTTTTTAAAGAAATATATCCTGTGCAGATGGTCGCTTTCTCAACAAGTAGTAGTGCTGCCACGTTGCCCGTGACTATGAAAGTTGTTACTGAAAAACTAAGAGTTCCCGAGGAGACAGCAAGCTTTGTCCTGCCCTTGGGAGCCACCATTAACATGGACGGAACTGCGCTGTATCAAGCAGTGGCGACAGTGTTCATCGCTCAGGCAATGGGATGGGACCTAACTGCTTCGCAACAGGCAACGATTGTTCTCACTGCCACGCTAGCATCTATCGGAGCAGCCGCCGTGCCCGGAGCAGGGATAGTGATGCTCGTCATCATACTGCAAGCCCTTGGGATTGGCCCGGCAGGAATAGCCCTTATTCTGGCAGTGGACAGACCTCTGGACATGCTCAGAACAGTGGTCAATGTTACCAGTGATGCCACCTGTGCTTTAACAGTAAGCAAACTCATCAATGAAAAAGATTGAGGTTCTTCTTCCGGTAGCGTCCTTAAAAAGTGTTTATACTTATTCATGGACAGATTCCTTGCCTGAACCAAAGGTTGGAATGCCAGTAGTTGTTCCCCTAGGAAATAAGCAAGTTGCCGGCATAGTTGTGGAAGTTCATAACAGAGACGTAACTTACGAATTGAAACACGTAAAAAAAATTCTCTCTGAAAACCCTATTGTAAAACAATGGCAGATAAACCAATGGAAATTCCTTGCCAAAAGATATTGTGTCCCGGAAGGATTAGTCCTTGACCAAGCAATTCCCCCTCTTCTTAGAGGGAAAGTTAAAAAACAATGGCATTTAGTTAAAAAGCCGGAGCCACGCCTGCTCCAAGCACTATCCTATGAGGCTTATCCAATTTTGAAAACCATTACAGACCTTTTGATTATGCCAATGACTGAAAGCCAGTTGCTTAAACAAGTTCCCATAGCAAAACAAACACTCAGGAAATACTTAAATCTTCTTAAAAAAGCGGGAATAGTTACCGATGAATATCAAATCTTGCAGGCAGGCAAAACACTTAAAATTGCATACAAAGCCATTGAAGTCAACAACTACGAAAAGCTGTTAAAGCGTTCACCACACCAAAAGGAAGCCTATCAGTGGCTTCTCAACCAAGGGAAACCCGTCGCACGAGAAGAAATCCCATTCAAAAGCCAAATCATTAAGAAGCTGATAGATAAAGGATTAGTTGAAACTATCTCCTGGACCTCGGCAGTCAAAACACAAACAACAGGTCAATCAGTTCAATACACCAACGAAGACTTTATTATCGGAGGTAAATTTACCCAAAGAATAAATGTTCTATGGGAGGAAATCAACAAACACATAGACGTCGGGAAGCAGGTTTTAATACTTGTTCCAACAATTGAACACTTGCAGGTTTTCATAGACGAAATACCTTTTAATCCTGATATAACGGCATTTTATGCATATTCTCTCACACCACCGCAGAGGAAAAAAGTTTGGGAAGAGGTTTTCTACGGCAGAAAAAAACTTATTGTTGGGACTCGTTCTGCTCTGTTTCTGCCTTGGGAAAGCCTGTCCTTGATTGTTTTTGAAGAACCCGCAAGCCAGTTCCACGAAAATATTGCTAAAACACCTCATTTGCATTCAAACACTGTCGCCACTTGGCTTTCTGAACATTTCAATTCCCGAATTATCTATTCAGGCACAACACTCAATTCACCACTATGGTATTCTTTACACACAGGCAAAAAAAGTTCACTGGATATCAATCAAAACCAAAGCGAATTGTGGCTTTCGGACCTACGCTATGCACCTGAAGTCAGAAAACAGGAAAACCCGTTCACTTCACAAGTATGGACGCTAATCAACGAATCAATAAAGGGCAAAATCCTTGTTTTAGTAGCACGCAAAGGATTCACTTCCCTCTCTTGTTCTCAATGCAACTGGACAGCACAATGCCCAATATGTAAAACACCTCTAAGATTAATCAACAAAAAACTAAAATGTGAACTTTGCGGATATTCAGAACCCTACGCAGAGAAATGTCCATTGTGTGAAGGAGAAACCGTTAAAAATGCCAGCCTCGGTCCAGAAAAAGTTACCGAAGAATTAAGAAAACGATTCCCTGAAGTCCCTATTTACACTATTTCACCAGATATAACACCTCAACCTCACCAGAGAAAAGCCATCATAGAATGGTTCAATGCACAAGACAATGCCATTATAGTTGGGACATATCCTGTTCTCAACGCTTTGCTATATAAACCCGTTGACCTCGCAATAGTGCAAAACCTATATACCATCTTAAAAATCTCAGGATACAATGTCAAGGACAATGCTATGCACATGCTATCATTTATCAAACAAAATGTCAGAAAGATGGTTATTCAGACCTATGATATTGAAGACCCTGTCCTTGAGGCACTTATGAAAAACAAACCTGATATTTACTTCAACCATGAACTTGACTTGCGAGAAATTATCCAAATCCAGCCTTTCGGAAACCTAATTATTATTGAACTAGCTCACGTGGATAACAAAAAACTACAAACTCTCAAAGAAGAACTTATTTCCTGCCTTAAAATGCAGGGTCTAACACCTCAAAGTGATATTTCTTCCATACGCAAGAATAAAATGCGCTGGGCTACAATCGTGGTTAAAACTGACAATTTTCCAGAAGACCTGCCACTGCTACCTCAATGTCTAAACTCAATATACAAAAAACTGGGCAAATTCGGAGAACTTCACTTCTGGTTCAATCCAGTGTCTAAGTGAATTTTCGGTCCCAGAGTAACACGAGTGTTCAAGATGAGTTTTTTCTACCGCTGTGTCCTTTGTGGTATTATAGCCTGTGGTTAAAATGCTCTATCTTTGAAAGAAAATATTAGGGCAGTGAGAATGGTAATGTTTGCTATGTTGGTCTTGCTTCTTAGTGGGCAGTGGGCGACAGCGCAAGTCCGTTCTGTAATGGTTGACACGGTAATTTACAGCCCGCACTATTTCAATTCTCTTGATGAAGCATTGAAAAATCCAGAGAAAGTTTGGTATCTTGACCTTTCAATGCAGAAACTCACTTCTTTGCCTGAGGACATAGGCAAGCTGACTAATCTCAAAAGATTGGATATTTCCTTTAATCGGTTAACCACACTTCCCGAAAGCCTCGCAAACTTAAAGAATCTGGAAGTTCTTGATATGAGTGGGCTTTACAATATGCGTAAGGCACCTGAGGTTTTGAAGAAAATGACTCACCTCAAAGAGTTATACTTGATTGACAACCGATTGCCAGACGAGGAAATTCAGAAAATCAAACAATGGCTTCCAAACACTAAAATCTATCTTACAGTTGAAGACTTGGAACAGAAGCAGGAGTAAACCCCTTTTATAGAATATGCTGATGAAATTGCGAAGAGCCATATTGATTGCTTTGGCTATTCTGACAGTCCTTGCCCAATCTCAACATGTTTTCATTGAACCCAATGGTCCGCATCGCTGGAGAACCCGCCCGTACGCCTTTGTTAATGCCACTATTATAAAGGGAGCAGGGGACACCCTTCACAACGCTATTATGCTTATCAAAAATGGATACATTCAGGAAATCGGGACAGATATTGAAATCCCAGATGGATACGTCATCATTGACCTTAATGGTAAATGGATATATCCCGCTTTCATAGACATTATTTCGGATTATGGCGTGGAAAGTCCTAAGAGACCATCTAAACAACGACCTCAACTTTATCCAATTGAAAATCAGGTTTTAGAAACCAACGAGGCAATACGTTCATATCAAAACCCGCTATTGTTCTGGAAGCCCAACGACAAGAAAGCAGACCAGTTGCGTAAAGCAGGATTCGCAACAGTGGCAATACACGTTCCAGATGGCATAGCCAGAGGATACGGGGCTGTTGTGCTGACAGGAAAAGGGCAAGCACCTTATCTTGTCGTTCAGAACAAGTCCTTTGCTGTCTTCTCTTTGGACAAAGGGTCTTCCAGACAGGATTATCCAACAAGCAAAATGGGGGCACTGGCACTGCTAAGACAATCGCTATATGACGCCCAATGGTATCAACAGGTTAAGGACATAAAAGACTTGGAAATTCCTGAGATACTATCACTAAAAGAATTATCTAAGCAGTTTGACCTGCCGTGGCTGTTCGTAACTAAGAACCGTTTTGAAATCAGAATGGCTCTTACCGTTATGAAAGAATTCAATAAAACCGACGTTTTTATGTATGTTGGCAACGACGCATATCAATGGATTCATTACCTTGCAAGGCATAAGGACAAGTTGAAATTGGTTGTGCCTCTTAATTTCCCGAAGCCATACGAAGAAGCAAAAGACCTTTATGACGCCAGATTACTCACTTGGCGTGTTCTTAAACATTGGGAGTTGGCACCTTATGCACCATATCTGTATTACAGGGCAAATATCCCGTTTGTCTTCACTGCACACGGCTTGAAAAACCCTTCTGAATTCCTGCCTGCTCTCAGGAAGGTTATTAAAAGGGGCTTGCCTGCCGAGGAGGTTCTCAAAGCCCTAACTGAGAGACCTGCCCAGTGGCTCGGACTTTCTGACTTATTGGGAACACTTGAAAAAGGCAAGATAGCGTCATTTATCATCGCTTCAGGAGACCTATTTTCTGACAATAGGGCTGTGATTCTGCAAACATGGGTAGCAGGCGAAAAATATGGATATGATAAACCAATTGAAATAAGGGGATTCTACACGCTTAAACTTGACACTTTAAAAACAACCCTTGAAGTGAGGGGGTCGTATTCCAAGCCAACAGTTAAACTTCACTGGACAGACAAGTCTTCTCATTCAGTCAAGTTCAGACGGGAAGGGATGAAGATTTCCCTATTATGGACTTCTGGAGACACCCTGTCCCTTGAGTTATCTGGTATCATAGAATCCGACACTTTATGGTCTGGAACGGGGCTTTTGAATAACAAGCGCGTTGAATGGATTGCCGTAAAGGACTCTCTATTGCGTATCAAGAAAGACACAATAAAGCTGCCTGTTTACGAACCCGTGGACATACCCATCCCATTCTCTCCATGGGGATATAAACCTTCTGAATTGCCTAAACCTAAGAAATACTTAATCAAAGACGGGATTGTGTGGACATCCAACCCAAAAGGAGAAATTTTAAGAGGATATGACATACTTATTGATAATGGCAAAATAATTAAAATTGCAGAAGAAATAAGCGACCCAAAAGCGATAGTTATTAATGCAAAAGGAAAACACGTTACCGCTGGAATAATTGATGAACACAGTCACATTGCTATCTATGGCGGAGTCAATGAATCAGGATGGGCTCTCTCTTCCGAAGTTCGCATTGCTGACGTCATAAACCCAGATGACCCAAACATTTTCAGACTATTGGCTGGCGGAGTAACCACTTCTCACCTGTTGCATGGGTCGGCAAACCCAATAGGGGGACAGACAGTTGTTATTAAGCACCGGTGGGGCTCTTATGCCGATGACTTAATTTTCAAAGAAGCACCACCATTCATCAAGTTCGCCCTCGGCGAAAACGTCAAGCAATCCAACTGGGGAGACAGGTTCAGAATCCGCTATCCACAGACCAGAATGGGGGTTGAAGCAATCATTGACGATGCATTCACTCAGGCTATAGCCATAGAAAACTACAAGAAAAAATGGGAAAAGGCATCACCCAAGCAACGTAGTAAAATGATACCGCCACGAAGACTCTTGCGTTACGAACCACTTATTGAAATCCTTAACAAACAGAGGTTTATAACCTGCCATTCTTATGTGCAATCAGAGATAACTATGTTGGTGCGTCTGGCTGAGAAATATGGCTTTATCGTCAACACATTCACGCACGGCTTGGAAGCATATAAAGTAGCTGATAAGCTCAAAGGACACGGGGCTGGGGTGTCCACCTTCTCTGACTGGTGGGCATATAAATACGAGGTTATTGAAGCGATCCCATATAATGCAACCATTTGCGCTAAGATGGGCATTATCACTGCAATTAATTCCGACGATGCAGAAATGGGCAGACGCCTTAATCAAGAAGCCTCAAAGTCAATCCTATATGGAGGACTGGACTCAATTACCGCATTAAACCTAATAACCATCAATCCTGCCAAACTTCTGCATATTGACCATAAAACGGGTTCCATAGAAGTGGGCAAGGATGCCGACATAGTCATCTGGTCAACACATCCGCTGTCTTCATATGCCATTGCGGAGAAAACCTTTGTTGACGGGGTTCTGCGATATGACGTTGAACAACTGAACCAGAAGGAACAGGAGATAGAGCAAGAGAAACAACGTATTTTAAAACAAATGAGAAAACAGATTGATAAAGGGGCAAAAACCCAAAAATTAGGACAAGACAATGAGAAGCGTCTCTATAACATTGAGTATAGTTGCATGGATTAGTCTGTTTGGGCAACGTCCAGACCCTGCACCGCCTCAGGAAAAACCAATAGTCCTTTGGAACGTTAATGTATTCCCTGTTAATGGCAAAGATTCTGTTTTGCAAGGACATGCCCTGCGATTTGACTCTGGAATAATTACGTTCATCAAGCCCATTAGCGAAGTGAGGACTGACGACACCGCCGAAACAGTTGTGCTTTATGAAGTGGCAGGGAAAAATGTGTATCCCAGTATCATCGCCATGAATACTATTGTTGGATTGACGGACATAGATGCTGTGCGTCCCACTCACGACTTTGCCGAAACAGGAATGTTCACACCAGAAGTCAGGACAATAATTGCTTATAACACTGATTCAAGAATTATTCCCACACTTCGCATTAATGGGGTCTTGCTTGTGCAAACAGTTCCAAGAAGGGGAATAATAACAGGAAGGAGTGCTGTTGTCCAGTTGGATGCTTGGAACTGGGAGGATGCTTCGGTTAAACCAATTAGTGGAATGCACGTGTTTTATCCAAGTTTATATCAACGGAGGGGTTGGTGGGGTAGCCCTATACCGCCCAAATACAACAAAAAGCAAAACGAACAACTGGAAAAGTTAAAAACTTATGTTGAGGAAAGTTATGCTTATTGCCAGAATAAACCAGAAGATTATCCAAACATTGGCTATGAAGCAATGTGCCCAGTGTTCAGTGGGAAAATTCCCTTGTTTATCCATGTGTGGTATTCCAGAGACATAATGGAAGCAGTAGAATGGTTTTCAAAATGGGATAGCATCAGACTGGTAGTTGTCTCTGGGGCTGACGTGGTTAGAGTGATTCCAGAGTTGAAAAAGCGGGACATCCCAGTTGTTTACACTGCCGTTCATTCCTTGCCATTATATGAAGACAATGAACCATTCTACCCTTCAAAAGTGCCATCTGTCCTTGCCGATTCAGGAATTACGTTTGCTTTAACCTTTGGCTCCTCTTGGGAAGTCCGCAACCTGCCTTATGTAGCAGGAACCTCAGTGGCTCGTGGACTACCTTACCTCAAAGCCCTTGAAGCCATTACCATAAATCCAGCCAAGATTCTCGGAATTGATGATAAATATGGTTCCTTAGAAGTAGGCAAGAGTGCAACATTGATTGTTACTGAAGGAGACATATTAAACATTCCTGAGAGCAGGGTAGTGAAAGCATTCATTGACGGAAGGAACATTAAATTGGAATCGCATCAGACAGTTCTTTATGACAGGTATGTCAAAAAATACAGGTTAAACGAGCTTGGGAATTGACAGCTGGGTCGTCCTGATAGCCACATGGGTCATTTTGAAAGCCTCTGGAGGCAAACCACATAGCCACATGGGGCATTTTGAAAGCCTTTGGAGGCAAACCACATAGCCACATGGGTCATTTTGAAAGCCTCTGGAGGCAAACCACATAGCCACATGGGGCATTTTGAAAGCCTCTGGAGGCAAACCATATAGCCACAGGGGTCATTTTGAAAGCC
>JAJRPU010000133.1 GCA_024280615.1 Bacteroidota bacterium
GCTACTTTAGTGGCAACATAAACATCCGTAATGTTTAACTCAAGGGAATTTAGGTATGTATAAACCCCCAAAATCCAATGGATAGCAATCCAAGCTATAGAAAGTAGGATAATAAACTTGCTCCGTTCCATTATTACAAGTGGTATCCTTCAAGGATTTGCCCGTCAATGATTGTGTATAGCCTGTCAGCGATTTTTCTGAATTCAGGGTTGTGTGTAACTATTACCAGTGAGTAGCCTTCTTCTTTGCATAGTTGTTGGAACAGGTCCATCATTAAGTGCGTTTGTCTGACGTCAAGGTTCCCAGTTGGTTCGTCGGCAAGCAATAGTTCAGGGTTGTTAATGAGAGCGCGAGCGACGGCAACCCGTTGTTGCTCACCTCCCGACATCTGGTCTGGATAGTGTTCTATTCTATGTCCGAGATTCAGTCTTTCCAATAGTTGTCGGGCTCTCTCCTTAGCCACATCTTCATTCTCGCCACCTATCAGTGCGGGAAGCATAACGTTTTCAAGGGCATTGAACTCAGGAAGTAAATAGTGGAACTGAAAGACGAAACCCATCTTTTGGTTTCTTAACTTAGCAATAGCGTTTTGTTTCATTGCCATAACGTCATTACCGAATAGGAATAGTTTTCCAGCGTCGGGACGCTCCAAAGTGCCTATTATCTGCAACAGAGTGCTTTTACCTGCCCCCGATGGTCCCATCAAGATAATGATTTCCTGTGGATGGACTGTCAGACTAACTCCTTTCAGCACGTGCAGGTCACCGTAATACTTATGTATGTCCTCAGCCACTACTATTGGTCTTGCCTCCGTCAATTCTCTTTCATTTTGATTTTCACCTTCAGTATTCTGTTTCTTGTTGCTTCCACCACTTCAATTTCGTAGTCTTCATAGGTAAATTTATATCCTTTTGATGGAATGAAGCCCAGTTGGTTAATGATAAATCCTGCTATTGTCTCATATTCCTTGCTTTCAGGGAAGTTGAAACCATATTCCTCGTTGAGTTCATCAATGCTTGCCGTTCCTTTGATATAATAGGCATTTTCCTGTTCTGAGAATATGACTTCCTGTTCTTCCTCTTCTTGTTCATCCCACAGGTCACCAACCAACTCCTCCAGAATGTCTTCCAACGTAACTATTCCAGCCAGTGCTCCGTATTCATCAACCACATACGCAATACTTTTCCGTTGGGAAGTCAGGACCTCAAGGGCTTTTAGCACGGGCGTTGTTTCCGTGAGCATGGGCATTTCCTTAATAATCTCCTCTATGGACTTGGGTTTTTCAAGCAGAGAGAATATGTGTATATACCCCACCACGTTATCAATTTGTTCTTTATATACGACTATTCTGGAGTGGCGTGTTTTCTTGAAAATGTTTTTCACCTCGTCAATGGAAGCGTTGTACTCCACTGCTTTGACGTCCACTCGCGGTACCATACAATCCCTAACTGTTTTCTCATAGAGTTCCAGAGCCCTACGCACCAAATCGCCTATAACAGTCTTTTCTTTGGCTATGTTAACGTGTTTTTGAAGCAACACTTCAAGGTCAGCTCTTGAGATAGCCGTTGTCTGCTTAGCCTTTTCCTTAATGGGCAACAATAACATCATTATCCAAGTAATGGGATAGAGAAGATAATAGAAGACCCTGAACATTGGACCGAGCCATTTGAGCCATTGGGCAGGATACCGCCGTGCTATGTTCTTAGGTAAATACTCACCGAAGATGACTATAACAACTGTTCCAGCGACGGTTTCCACTGCCAATTGAGACGCTTCGCTAAAGCTGGTTATTGGAATATATTGCCAGATGAGCATTCCGACAGCCATTCCGAACAGCACAAGGGCAAGGTTGTTCCCAATAAGTGTTGTAACTATAAACTTTGTTGGTTCCTGTAATTTTTTCTCCCACCATGCCACTGTTCCTGTTTTGCGGGCGTGCAAGAGCAATTCAAGGCGACTGACGGACACGAAAGCCATCTCACTGCCCGAGAAAAATGCCGAAAGTATCAGCGAAATCAAAAATAGTATTACTGCATAGTCCATTAATCAAAATTTACATTTATAGTTCCTTTCATTTTAGTTATGCGATATGTTTTGAAGGACGGGTCTGTTTCAAAGCCTTGTCCATAGATGACTCCTTGTGGCGTCTCCAAGCGAACCTCGGAATAAGTGTAAATCCTATCTTCATTAAGGTCCCAGACTATCTCGTCTGTGTTTAGTTTGTTTCCTTCCCTGGACCATAGGAAAACATGTCCCTTTGCCCACATTAATTTATTAGGCAAGTCCACAGTCCCACTATTTGCTTTTATTTTAGTGTAAACTATTCCTGATTTGTCGTAAAGATAAAGATTAAAGCTATCAACTTCAATAAGTGGGTCCTGTTTTTCACGTGGGACAATAGTTAGCTCTGCTCCAACAAGTTTGAATTCCAGATATCCCGAGTCGTAATACATTATTTCAACATCATAGCCTTTTTCTGGCGGGACACCGAGGGACTCTTGCAATTTGCTTACTTCTTCAATATCGTGCTTACAACCAATGGACAGAACCAAAAACCCCAAAACTCCCAAAAGAGCCATTAATGATATATCCGCACTTTTGTTGATACTCCCATCCAGCATCCTATCTCATAGGTTTCGCCTTCCTTAAGCAAGTGGAAGTGAATATCTTCCTTTGTTGGCGTGAACTCCTTGTATCGGGCTATTTTCTTGTTTGCTTCTTCTGCTACAGACGGGTCTATGCTCTTAGCCTTTTGATACATGTCTATAGCGGCCCAGAACACTGCCTTTGAGCCAAGGGGTTGCTTCTTGATGCAGTCCAGAGTGCTTGATGCGGCATAGAGGTCTCCAATGAGAAGGTAAGGCTCTCCCCAGTTTGGTTTGAGTGAGGCGGCTTTACGAGCCAGGTCTCGAGCCCGTGCAAAGTTCTTCCTGCATTTGTATTCCAGCTGAGCAGCAGTTAGGTATAGTTCTGCTTTCAGGTCGTTGTCTGGCGATTTCTCAGCACCTTTCAACAACATCTCAATAGCCTTGGAACATTTGTTTTGCTTTTTATATGCTTTGGCAAGGCTAATAGCAGCCTTATAGTCCCCAAGGGAATCAACCAGTTTTTCACCAATTTCCGTGAAATAAGGCAAGTCATAGCATTCTAAAGACCTCATGACCGAGAAGAGTAATTTCCAAACGAGCGTGTCAGATGGATTGGCTTCATATCTTGGAATGAGCAATTTATCAACATCTTCACAGGTTTGAATAAGTCCTGATTTTTTAAGTTCTTCTGCAACCTTAACGGCAGAACTGTTATATTTTTGATTTCCTGTGTTTGCAGCAATGACCTGTTGAATGCTTCCATAAATGTTAAGCAAGCTATCGGGGGAAATGAGTTTTTTCTTATATGCTCTGACGGCATACCTAAAGTATATTGGCAGCAGATATGCGGCGGTTTTCTCTTTCCCTCTGGTTATTGCAGTTTGTCCCAGTTCAAGCATATTCTCTTCGTTTGCTCGCTTATACTTAATCATGTAGTAGGCTTTTCTGGCAAGCACGACACCTTCATTATCAAAACATTCAATGCGCTTGTCAAAAAGCATAAGCAGAGTGTCAATGTATGCATTTTTAGTTTGTTCATCCTGAGCGTTATTAATCATAAATTCCATTATTTTTTCTCCATCCGTGTATATTCTCTGTCTGGCACAGGGAGCATTTTTGAAGACGTAACGCCAATAGGGAAGAGCCTTATCGTATTCATTTGTTTGGACAAAAGACCTGTAGAGAGCATAGTTTTTAACGGCTGTAGCACTGTCTTCTCCCCATTTGCTTTTTTGTTGAGCCAATGTAATTATGGGCATCATTAGTAGCCCAGTTATTAGCAGACCCCATTTTTTCTTTAAAATCCTTCTCATAGCACTCAATTTTTTATTCAAATTTACGACGGATGAACCAGCGTTCACGCAAAGCTACTGTAGCTGCCACGTGCCAGTAAATGGCACTTAATTGTGTGGTTCGCCACCTGTTGAGCCCCGTTCTAATTGTCAGGGTCCCGGCGGTTCCCACACCTGGAATTGAATATGCAAGTTCTATGCCAATGTCTTGAAAATCACCAGAAATAAGTGTTCCACGTTGATAAGTCCCAGCAACAGAGAACGCCTTCTTAACAGGCAAATCCTTTTCTGGCTCAGGGAACCACGTGATAGACACTCTGGACCCAAA
>JAJRPU010000134.1 GCA_024280615.1 Bacteroidota bacterium
AGCGAACTCCATCATGCATAGTAAAATAATACTCCCTGCAAGTGCTTAAGTCAGAAGGAGACAAGTTCTGAGGAAAAGCATTAAGCGAAATCAAAGCAAACATTGGCAAAATCCAATGACGCAGATATAGTGCCTCTCTTTTCATGCTCTAATTTTTTTAAGTAAAGATATGTAATCCTTTGTATTCGGGGAAAGAAGGGGAGTAAATGCCTTTAGCATAATGAGATTTTGAATAAAATATCAGAATGTCTTTGATTGATGACGTGTCCTTAAATTAAGCGGGAAAATTATGAATACAAGTTGCTAACTAGGACTTTATTACAAGCTTATAGAGTGCGAATGAAGTTTTTGGATAACTTGCTTAATCACGTAGTTTTTTGTAAATTTGCATTCATAAATCTATAAAATTATGGCTTTTGTAAAAGGGTTTTGGGTTACTTCGCTGTTCATATTAGTGAACATGGTATATGCACAGACTTATACATACACCACTTTATGGCTTGAGACTTTTGATAACGGATGTGCTGCTGGGTGTCTGGCATCTTCTTACGTCGGTCCTAATGGACAGTGGTTGGTTATTGATTCGTCTCCTGCTAACACTGCTCCCAATCAATGGTTTGTTAGTGAGGCAGAAGCAGGCATGGCTCCCGGCCAATGTGGCACTTCAGGGGGGAATGCATCATTGCATGTGGGAGCTAACCCAAACTCATATTGCACTTGTTTATACTGCTTGCAGCCAGCAGGGGATTGTGGAGCAGCCTATGATGACTGTTCAACAGATTTATGCGGATTGTTAGGAGGAGGCACCACTTTTTCTCCTGTAACTTATATAATTGCTATTTCACCAACCATTGACCTTAGTGCAACCACTGCCACAGACAGCCTAATAGTGGCTTTTAACTACATTGAAAACGGCGAGGGCGTGGATGATAACGCCACTTTATGGTTTTCAGATGATGGCGGAGTAACGTGGATTTTACTTGTTGACATGCCTAAAACGCCAACTTGCATATCCGGACAGGGGCAATGGACCCGCCTTGAAGTGGCACTACCACCCTCAGCACGGTCCAATCCAAATGTTAAACTGGCATTCAGATGGACAAATGATGCAGACGACAATGCCACAGACCCATCCTTTGCAGTGGATAGCCTTGCAATCCTAAGAGTTGACCAGCAACAGAACTGTGCCCTCACAGCAACATATGTTTCTGGGGACGTAACCTGTCCAAACGGAACAGATGGATGGATAAAAATTAATGCATCAAATGGTACACCGCCTTATACCATATCTTGGACACCTTCCAATGGAACAATCTTGGGCGATAGCATCTATAACCTGCCGGGTGGAACATATTCAGTTACCATAACAGATGCTAACAGCTGTTCCTATACGATTAACAACATAACAATTTCAAGCCCGCCTTCATGGAACGTTTCCATCTCAACACAGAATCCATCCTGCAACGGGGCTTCCGATGGGTCAATTACAATAACTGTTAATTCAGGCGGAACGTCGCCTTATGTCCACAATTGGAGTACGGGGACATCCCTCTCAGGAGCAACGGTTACCTTGAATAATCTTCCTGCCGGGACATACGCCGACACTATCTACGACGCTAACGGCTGTGATACAGTTATAGTAATTACCCTCACAGACCCACCATCACTATCCATTGACTCTTTCACTGTTTCGCCACCCACTTGCAACGCTAACAACGGTACAATAGAAGCATATATTAGTGGCGGGACACCACCTTATTCCTATTCTTGGTCCAATGGGGCAACCTCTAATCCATTAACTGGCGTTGGGGCAGGCACCTATACACTAACCGTCACCGATGCTAACGGCTGCACGGTAACAGGGTCTGTGATTGTAACTGCCTCTGACGGTCCGCAAATCACTGCCATAGACACCGTCTTTCCTTCTTGTTGGAATTCAGCGGATGGGCAGATAGTTGTTCACGTAACCGGCGGAACAGAACCAATCTCTTTCTCTTGGACCCCGTCAGTAAGCACCGATTCAATAGCCACTGGATTGCCCGTTGGAGAATACACAGTTACTGTCTCTGATGCAAACAATTGCTCATTACAGGTCTCAATTAACCTCACCGGTCCATCACCGTTTAATGTCACTGCAACAGTTACGGAGCCCGGGTGTGGCTCCTCAAACGGGTCTATTCAACTGCAAATTTCAGGGGCTACACCACCTTATTCCCTTCTATGGTCCACCGGAGACACTTCAAGACTCTTAGAAAATCTTCCTGCTGGGGAATACATTGCTACAATAACCGATGCCAACAATTGTGATACAAGTATTTCTTTCGTGTTGACTGAGCCAGTGCCCCTTCCTCCTCAATTACCTGATTCAGTGCCCATCTACGCAGGTGACACGGTTCAGATTGATGCCACAGTACCATATCCCGCTTATTACTCTTGGAACCCCCAAGAAGGTATTTCGGACCCTGAAAGCCCCAATCCGCTATTCTTCCCGCAACAGACAACTACTTATGTGCTTACAATCAGGGACACTTTCGGCTGTATATTAATTGATTCAATAACAATTTATGTCCTCTTCCCAGAAGTTGAATTGTTTGTGCCTAATTCCTTCTCGCCCAATGGAGATGGAAACAACGACTTCTTCAAAGTGTGGGGAGTGGATAATGTCCTTGAATTCAGGCTTCTCATTTACAACAGATGGGGCAATTTGGTTTTTGAAAGCACAGACCCTAACCAAGTTTGGGATGGCAACTGTGAATCCGGACCCTGCCCGTCTGGGGTCTATGTGTATGTAGTAACTCTGACTGATGGAGACGGAAACCGGAAAACGCTAACTGGTAATGTAACTCTGCTAAGGTAAAAAAAACTGTACAATGAGGAAATTATTGGTCTTCCTATTGGTTCCATTTATCATAATCGCCCAGGACATTCACTTTTCTTCATATTACGCTCTGCAACCAGAGATTAACCCTGCCCTTGCAGGATTTATGGAAGGTTTATACCGCGGCAAAGTGTTTTATAGGCACCAATGGGGAAACGTTCCAGTGCCATATAACACAGTGGGTTTAACCCTTGATGGCAGGTTCTTCGTTTCTGGCTTACGAGACGCTTGGATTGGAACAGCAATTTCTTTCTATTCAGACCAAGCAGGAGACCTTAGATTTGGAGAGAGATATATTTCAATTATGCCGTCTTATACCCATTCCCTTGACGGAGAAAATTATTTCCTTGGCGTGGGACTTGCTCTTTCTTACTTCTGGAGAACCGTTGACATTACCAATGCTACTACTAATTCCCAATGGGACGGGTTCCAGTATAATCCAGATTTGCCTATTAATGAGCCTAATTTAAGTCCTGTGTCGGCACCTAACCTCTCTGCAGGGGGTTTTTGGGCGGGCAAAATGGACAATTTCCAACTGGTGATTGCAGGGTCATTGCATAATCTCATTAAGCCAAACGTCGCATTTATTACCAAAGAACAACGTGCTATTAGAACAACTGTTTATTCGCTTGCAAGAATATATTTCAGCAGGCAATTTTCTTTACTTCCTATGATTACCATAAACTACCAAAAACCCGCCTCTGAATACATCGTTGGCTTGCAATTCGCTTATGACCTGAACCCTCAATGGTATTCAGTAAACATTTTTTACGCAGGAATTCTAATGCGAGTTAATGATGCCATCACACCAGTTGTTAGATACAGATTTAAGTCCATTGAACTGTCTGTGGCTTATGACATAACCATTTCCGAGTTGGGGTCCTATGTGGGACGCAACGCCGGTCCCGAAGTTGTTCTCTCTGTAATGTATCCTTTTGACTTGCCACGGAGCGGCGTCGGGTCACTGTCCTGCCCAAGATTTTAATCGGTCACTTTTCCGGTTTTATAGTTAAGTTTCCAAGTGTAAATTTTAGATTGAACGAAACCCTTTTTAGTAACGTTGTGCGTATAAGGAAAAGGAAAAAATTTAAGCCAGTGAGCAAGAAGGGACGTGTGTTGGTTGCAATGAGTGGAGGAGTGGATTCCTCCGTGGCAGCATACCTATTGCTTGAAGAAGGCTATGAAGTGATTGGTATAACTATGAAAACATGGGATTATCGTATTGCCGGGACAACCAGAAAAAGCACTGGGTGTTGCACAGTGGACGATATTCACGATGCCCGGGCTATAGCACTAAAACTAGGATTTCCACACTACGTAATTGATATTAGGGAAGAATTCAAACATTTCGTTATTGATTATTTCGTCAAGGAATACGTCCAAGGCAGGACGCCCAATCCATGCATTTCCTGTAATACCTTCATAAAGTGGTATGTCCTGTTTAAGTATGCCGATAAATTGGATTGTGAATATGTTGCCACTGGGCACCACGCAAGGATTAGGAAAGAAGGCGGCAGATGGATACTCTATAGAGGCAAGGACAGAGACAAGGACCAATCTTATGTTCTCTGGAACCTTAAGCAAGAAGAACTGGCAAGAACTATTTTTCCCGTGGGGAATTATTATAAGCGGGAAGTAAGGAAGATAGCCAAGGAAGCCGGGTTGGACTACGTTGCCGACAAGCCAGATAGCTATGAAATATGTTTTATTCCAGACAATGATTATCGTGGATTCCTCAAAAGGCAAGTTCCCGAATTGAAAAAACTGGAAGGAGGCTTGATTATTACTACTAAGGGAAAAGTGGTTGGCAGACATAAAGGATATCCGTTTTACACCATAGGTCAAAGGCGAGGGTTGGGAATAGCCCTTGGAGAACCCTACTACGTGGTGCATATTGACCCGAAGAGCAACGTTATCGTCGTGGGAACAAAAGATGAACTTTATTCAAAGGCAATGGTTGTAGATAACACTAACTGGATTAAGTATGAAAAGCCCGAGGAAGGAATGAAAGTGCTGGCACAAATAAGGTCTATGCACCGTGGAAATAATGCAGTTATTGAAAAAGTGAATGATAATTCGGTAGAAATAAAGTTTATTGAACCTGCTATGGCAGTGACGCCCGGACAGTCAGCAGTCTTATACGAAGGGGATGATGTAGTGGGAGGAGGTATTATTGCAAAGGCTGAACCCGTTAAAGATATCAAAGTGCCTAATGAGGAGGTTACTGTTAATTAGTGTGGTTTTTGCTTTGTTTATGGAAGCTTGTCGTAAGGACGATACTTCTCAGCCCCTTTATTCGGACCTCTTCTATTATCCCCTTCAAGTTGGAATCTGTAAGGAGTATTATGTTGATTCTGCAAGTCTTGTAGATGGGCAATGGACGTATGCATCTGGAATCCTGCGAGAAAGCATTGTGGAGCATTTTTCCGGTGCCACTGGTCAGCAGGTCTTTAGAATTAGAAGACAATGGAGATACGATATGTCTGTGTCTTGGAAAGAGAGTCCTGTGCATTTCACTTGGTATGAGAACAATAGTGTTAAGCGAGATGAAGAAAATATAATATTTACAAGGCTATCCTTCCCAATTAAAGTAGGCAGAACATGGCAAGGGACGCCAGACTTTGAATTGAACCAGATTGAGGACCAAGAACTACTATACCTGAGCAATTGACAATTTTATTATGAAGAGGTGCATCAGTCTTGGCAGGAATTTGACAGCACTGTTCTGGTGATTGAACGAAGGGAAAACCTTGGAATTTCAGTAGATACATTTTATTCCAGA
>JAJRPU010000135.1 GCA_024280615.1 Bacteroidota bacterium
AGGCGAGAACCACAGGTGCCTTTCCAAACGCACTGTTTCTGCCCGTCACAATTATATACGAGCGTTCCCCATTTGTTGAACACTTTCAATGACACTAATCCATTTTCCGGTGCAGTAATGATTAGTTCATCGTTTATGCCGTCTCCATTGGGCGTGAGTAGGTTCGGCATTGGCATATCTATAATCACTTTTTTCACTGTAGAACAATTCCCTCGCCAGATGACTACGCTGTCCTTCACACTTCCAGAAACAGAATAGGTTAATTCCCTTATGCAGGCTTTAGTGCCATCAAACCATACGCAACTGTCTGCATTTGAAATAATTATCTTGACTTTTCTTGATCCTATCCAATGATATGTTATTTGTGGCAGCGGTAAAAATTGTGAATCGGGTATGATTATGTGTTTTGAAAGAGTGTCTACCTGCCCGCTCTCTCCATCGGTGGCTCCCCAGAATGAGCCGTTTGCTAAGCCCCCACGACCTCCGTCAATGTCTATTATTATTGAATTATTTGTTGTGGGTTGCGATAATTTAATCCATCCGCCACTGCCGCCGCCGCCCGGTCCAGCTCCCTGTCGGGATGTGTGTGTTCCATTCCCTCCTCTGGCTATAAGTTTTATCGCTCCATTAATGGATTGTGCATGCAACAATATGGTTCCACCGGCACCACCTCCCCCACCTCCGTCTTGATGGAATGGGTCTGACGTGTTTGGGGGGACGCCATCTTGACCACTAGCATCAATTATGCCCGTGTCTGTGGCTATTATAACGTTTGTTATCAAGACAATTATGCCTCCACCGTTTCCGCCATCCCCTGCTGTTAAAGCGTGGTCGGACCCTGCTCCCCCTCCTCCTCCCATGAAAAGCAAATCTTCGTTAGAAGGCAAGGCATAACCCCCCATTCCAGCAGACCGCTTGTGTGCCTCAGGGTCCCCAATAATACCGTTATAAGAAGGGTCTCCCCAACCTCCCATGCCCCCGTTTGACACATTGGACCCACCGCTACCACCACCAGTATGGCTATTTCCTCCACCGCCTCCATTACCCCATGCCCCCCTGCCACACAATCTTGAATATCCACTGGCAACACCCTCTCCTTTCATAGCATTGGCATGCGTGCTATTGCACTCAATCAGAAATGTGCTGTCGTTGATAGTCTCAGGACCAAGAAAGGTTTTACCTCCTCTGAAACCTGAGCCCCTCGCCGAAATAGTATCATTTATGATGAGTGTATCTGCTACGAGAGCGAGTATTCCACCTGTTGTGCCATCCCACGGCTTCGCTTTTAGCATTCCCTTTGTTTGGACAGTGTGGTATTCGGGAACGGTAATTAGTTGTGTCTTGAATGCTGAATAAGTATTTTTCAATGGTCTGGCTAGGAAAACAGTATCCTTGTTTTGGGACATAACTCTGTTAAATTCCCATTTTCCTGTGTTATTAAGCGATATGATTTGTCCTGAGGAAGGCGAGTTGGTTGAATCTACTATTGCTCCTTGGGTCTGGTAAATTAAAATAAGTTGAAAGGATTTCAACTGAACCGCAGTATCAATAATGATGAATTGTTGGCATTCCTTTGCCGTTTCAATGATACGATAATACTGATTAATGACACCTGATATAACCTGTTGGGCTGAAGATTTTTCGGGAATCAGGAAGAATGATAACAGCAGGACCGGTAATATGTGCTTGATAAGCATTGGGATTAATTTGATAAGTGATTTGTTGGCCTGAAAGTGAGAAAACGGTTGGATAAGGACAGTTCTGCATTGGAACAGGCTTGTTTACTGAAGTTATCTCTGATGCCACTGTGAATATGAGAGGTCTAAATATCTTTATGGTGTCGGGATAGTTCATCAGTGAATCTGGAAGCCATTTGTTTCCTTTGAAGAAGAATATGCTTAATGTATCTTTAGAAGGCAAAGGGTGTGAAACGAAAGAAAACACGCTATCTGAGTGGGACGTCCACCGAACAGCTATCCAGACCGTAGTGGGTGAGGTGAACGCTGGCGTGGGTAGCCACAATAAATACCATACTGGGGTGTCCGAGTGTGTTATGGGAACCTTGAAAGGACTTACATATTCTGGCGAGTTATCTAAGGAATCAATATATAGTTCTGCCCACAGGCTATCTGAATCAGAGGGCTTATAAGTTACTACCTTGGCTATTATGTAGCTAATAAAGTAGCTGTTAAATATTGAGCATGAGTCTGGTGTATGGGTGCCTGCTTGTTGGGGAAACGCAATTCCTTGTATTGAATCGTTGTTTGGTCCATAAATAAAGCCTCTTGAGTCAACACGGATGATGGTGTCAAGCGAATCAATGTATGGATTCAGGTTGCAGAATATTGTATCTGCATGGTGCCTTGTATACAAATTATTTTGACCAAAAGAGATTAACCCATATAATAGGCATGTAGTCAAGATTAAGGCATTCATGATCACATTAATGGCTCTTTTTAAGAAATGTCGAAGTCAAAGAAATCATCAAAGCCACTGGATTTGTTCTTCTTGCCTCTGTTGTTTTCTGATTTTTCTTGTTTTTGTTGCTTCTTTGTTTTTTGAGTGGTTTCTTGCTTGCTTGCCGTATGTTTAGCTGCCTTAGGTGATTTCACCTTGACCACTTCAAGAGTGTCTTGGTCCTTATTCTTATCAAGGACGAGTGTTGCATTTTGAGGAACTTTATTATTGAGCAGGTAGTCTGCTAATGTGTCTTCAACATATTTTTGTAAGGCTCTTCTTAGAGGACGGGCGCCGAACTTAGGGTCATATCCTTTTTCAACTAAGAAATCTTTAGCCTCTGGGGTTAGTTCAATATCATAGCCAAGCTCATGTATTCTCTTGAGTAAGTCTTTCATCATTATATCAAGAATCTTCCTGATAGCTTCTTTATCTAATGGTTTGAACAATATTATGTCGTCAATTCTGTTAAGGAATTCAGGGGCGAAAGTCCTTTTAAGGGCTTGTTGGATGATGGATTTAGCCCTTGCGTCCATAGCCTGTTGCTTGGCTTTAGTGGCAAATCCGATGCCCTCACCGAATTCATCCAGTTGCCGAGCGCCTATGTTGGAAGTCATTATGATTATGGTATTCCTGAAGTTGATTCTTCTGCCTAGACTGTCTGTAATGAATCCTTCGTCAAGAATTTGTAACAGGATATTGAACACGTCTGGATGTGCTTTTTCGATCTCGTCAAGCAACACTACTGCATATGGCTTCCTACGGACTTTTTCTGTGAGTTGTCCTCCTTCTTCGTATCCCACATATCCAGGGGGGGCACCGATTAATCTGGAAACGGAAAATCTTTCCATATATTCACTCATATCAATTCTAATGAGGGCGTCTTCACTGTCAAATAGGGAACGAGCCAGAGCCTTGGCAAGTTCGGTTTTGCCTACCCCAGTGGGTCCAAGGAATATGAATGAAGCGATGGGGCGACGAGGGTCTTTCAATCCAACCCTGTTCCTTAAGATGGCTTTAACGACCTTTTCGACCGCTTCATCCTGACCAATAACTTGAGACAGAAGCTCTTTCTTAAGATTCCTCAATCGCTCTGTTTCTGTTTGAGATATTCTCTGGACAGGAATACCAGACATTAGTGAGACCACTTCGGCGACATCTTGATAGGTAACAGGGAAATACTTATTTTCCATCTCTTGTTCCCACTTCTTCTGTTCACGCTTCAGTCTTGCTCTTAGCTCTTGTTCTTTGTCTCTGAACCGTGCAGCCAATTCATATTGTTGAGATTGAATAGCTTTTCTCTTTTCCTGAACAATCTTGTCTATTTCCTTTTCCAGTTCTTTGATGTACTCGGGTGCTTCGACGTTTTTGAGATGTACTCTAGCGCCAGCTTCGTCCATTGCATCAATTGCCTTGTCCGGGAAATATCTATCTGTTACATATCGTTCTGTTAGTTTAACACATGCTTCTACAGCTTCGTCGGTGTATCTAACCTTGTGGTATTCTTCGTATTGTGGTTTGAGCCGCTTGAGTATCTCAAGGGTTTCCTCTGCAGATGGTGGCTCAACAATAACCTTTTGGAATCTCCTTTCAAGAGCACCGTCCTTTTCTATGTATTTCCTGTATTCGTCCAATGTTGAAGCTCCAATCACTTGGATTTCTCCCCTTGCAAGAGCTGGTTTGAAAATGTTTGAGGCGTCCAAGGACCCGGTGGCACTACCTGCTCCAACAATAGTATGAATCTCGTCTATGAATAGAATAATATCTGGGTTCCTTTCCAGTTCAGTTAGAACAGCTTTCATCCTTTCCTCAAACTGTCCACGATATTTAGTTCCTGCAACCAGAGACATCATATCAAGTTGAACAATACGCTTATTGAGCAGGACCCTTGGAACCTTCCTTTCAACTATTCTCAGTGCCAGTCCTTCCACTATAGCAGTTTTACCTACGCCTGGCTCGCCAATTAAAACAGGATTGTTCTTTTTACGTCTGCTTAAAATCTGGCAAACTCGCTCTATTTCTTGATCTCGCCCGACCACTGGGTCCAGCTTTCCTTCAGCAGCAAGCTTTGTTATGTCTCTTCCGAAGGTGTCCAGGACAGGTGTTCTGGAAGTGGGCTCTCCTCTGCGAGAACTTCTTTTGCGAGAGAAATCTTCTTCGTCTTCATCGTCTTCATCATCGTCGTCGTCATAGGCACGGGCAGAAAATAAATCTTGTTTCATCATTTCCTCAATTTGTTCAATTTGTTCAATCTCTGTTTTTAGAACTTCATAGTCCACGTCAAACATACTTTGCAAAATCTGAGTAACTATGTTGTCTTTATGTCTAAGAATTGCCAGTAGTAAATGTTTTGTATCAATTACTGTACTGCCCATCTCATAGGCTTCAGATAGGGTCCTTTGCAATATCTTTTCTACTTGTCGGGTATAATAGGGTGTGGTGTTACTTCCGTTGTTTTGGATGTTTTTTATATTGCTTTCAATTAGATGTCTGAGCTGGTTTATATCAACATCCAATTGAGCAAGTATTTGGACTGCTGGGTCATCTTCATCGGCTAATAGTGCGAGAACAATATGTTCTATGCTTATTTTGTTGTGGCGAAGCCTTCTTGCTTCTTCTTCGCTTCTATCAAGAACCTGTCTTACCCGCTTGGAAAATTGAGTTTGCATTTCTCGTTTCAATTTTTTTAGTGTTCCAATAGTATTTAACGCTATTTACGGAAATAAAGTTTTACAGGTCTCCTCTGCTTTGCTTAAGTATTTGCTTATAAAGGTACTTCTTTTTTTCTATAGGGACAAGATTGAGTGTATCAGGGAGAGTATCATTAGCAATTAGATGATAAATCAGTTCAGGAACTCTATGCATATCAACGGTGGGAAGATTTATTTTCCTGCCCTTATGTAGGACAAGAATTGGCACATGATATATAGAAGGGGCATCATATTTAAAGAGTGTTGTATCCGATAAAACAAAGGGAGGGTTGTGGTCAGTGAAAGCGACTATTAGTGCATTGGAATCAAGTTTTATTATTGAGTCAATCAGGTGGGCAAGCAACTTTTGTTTTTTGAAAATAATGTTTGCCAGTGCTGGTAGTGGATCCAATCTTGGAAAAACCGAGATGGTGTCTGAATCAAGGGGCATGTACCACGGCCAGTGCCCATACATAGTAACTATGTAGACAAATCGGGGTTCAGGTAAGTCAGGTAAATGTTTAATGAAATATCTGTATGTCTCTTCATCAGGCACAAAGAGATTTTTATCGGTATAATACTCTTTATAAGGGCTTATTGAACCTAGAAATACAGAGGAATCAAAGCCAAGATCCTTGTAGGCTACCGGCAT
>JAJRPU010000136.1 GCA_024280615.1 Bacteroidota bacterium
TCTAAGGCAATAGTGATAAAGAATGTAGCCAAAGAGGAAAGTATAACAAGCAATATGACGCGCCAATCTGGTGCGAAATAAACACCTATTCCAAGCCCCACTAACAGAGAATTAAATGCATAGAGTCCTTTTCTAATGGCTATTAGACTATATCCAAATAGGTAAGCAATGAGGTTAGCGACAAGAACTGCTACTAATCCAGAGAGACCCACCCACCAATCAGAAAATGTAACCAACAATAGCAGTATTCCCAAAAAGCGATTAGTAGCAAAAAATATCTGCGAATAACTATAAAGGATGCTGTCTGTTGTAGCAAGTATTGCCTCTTTTCTAAATTTCATAGTCATTAGTTGCCTTCCTTGTCAGAAAATTCTATATCCTGTAAGTGTTCAG
This sequence comes from Bacteroidota bacterium, assembly GCA_024280615.1. GTDB lineage: Bacteria > Bacteroidota > Bacteroidia > JAADEI01 > JAADEI01 > JAADEI01. The sequence continues at coordinate 394 of JAJRPU010000136.1, forward strand.
GGACTTTTTCCACAGAAGTGAGATACTCCAAGGTTTCCCTTTCTCTAATAACATGAACCTCTCCTTTCATATCTATCATGACTACATAAGGACGCAGGTTAATGAACTGAAGCCATTGGGTCATGTTATATGCCCCCACACGCTTAATAACCACGTGGTCTCCTGGTTCCAACATAGGAAACTTAACATTAGTGCGAATCACGTCTATGTTCATGCATAGCGGTCCGTAAACCGTTGTGTCTTCAAGATATTGAGGCACTGGCTTGGCTGGATGCAATTCGTGTTCATACCAGAAGGCTGTAAAAAGCAGGTTGACGCCTATGTCAATAATCATAGCCCGTTTGCCGTCGGCAAGTCGTTTGTTGGCAATCACTGTCCCAAGCAGGTATCCAGCATCGTCAATCAATGCCCTTCCAGTTTCAAGGAACAGAACAGGAAGGTTGTATGAATCAAATCCTGCTTCTATGAGAGCCTGGGAAATGGCATCGGCATATTGTTCAAAGGAAGGCGTTGTGTCCTTACCACTCAGGTAAGCCCCTCGCAAAGTGTTCTTTGAAGCGAAACCACCGCCAATGTCTATATAACCAATTCTATGCCCCCATTTTTCTTCCACCTGTTTTGCCAAACGCGCTAATTTGCTTGCAGCTACACCATAAGGCTTGGGACTCATTATGTATGTTCCAATATGCGTGTGCAATCCGACAAGGTCCATCTTATCACTCATCATGATTCTGGTTATTGCTGTCCATGCCTCTCCGTTCTCATAATTAAAGCCGAACCTGTCCCATTGCGGATATATGCCAGTGTCCATATTGATTCGGATAGCCACTTGCGGACGTTCCTCTAACTCAGAAGTCAAAGACAAAATAGTATATAGTTCATCAAAATGGTCTATGTGGATTAATGACCTGTTTTTTATTGCCTTGGCGAGGTCTTCCCGTGTTTTGTCTGGACCGTTGAAAATTATTTTATCTCCTGGCACCCCATTCCTCAACGCCTTGTCATATTCAAATCCAGAGACGACTTCTGCCCACGCCCCCTCCTGATGATACACCCTGCAAACAGCATCCAGATAGTTCGTTTTATATGACCACGCAAATTGGACCTTGGGATAGCGAGTTGAAAAAGCCATATAGGCTTGACGATAAACCTCTCTGATTGTGCGTTCAGAAATAACAAACAGTGGCGAACCATATTTCTTAATTAGTTCTTCAACGGGAATGCCGTCAATCTCCGTAATTGGGTCAACCATTTCACGGAATCCAAACTTAGAAGGCATTCCCTCAACAATCTTGCTTATGGAAGGTTTGATATATGGTTTCTTCATCATGCTTAAATTTTAAGGTTTTCACAGTTCACCGTAAATGTTAATTTTTTCAAAGTCAGAAATGTGTCCAATCAAGTCGTAAGAGTATCTAATGAACATTGTTCCCACTTTAAAGTCCCTCATTGGTTCCACGTCCTCACCCAAAGCCAATCTGAGCAGTGCCTCTGGAATGTTTTGTCCTGCTCCAACTGCCAGATATACCCACGCTGGCAACCTTGGATTAATCTCAATTATGTAATATCTTTCGTCATTTGTTTTTATAACTTCCAGTTCTATTCCGCCTGCCCATTTTGTTTTTCTGAAAAAGTCTTCTGCCAGTTTAACCAAATTGTCATCTTTAATGGCTATTCCTGCCCATGCCTTCCCTTTGTCTGTAATATATTGCTTTCTCATTGGCACACAGGCAACCATATTGCCCTTTCCGTCGCCCAGAGCAACAGCATTCACCTCCGTGCCCTTTACATACTCTTGAATAATAATAGGCAAACCCCACTTGGCAGCAATCTTGTTAAAGTAATGAACAGCCTGATGATAGTCATAAGCAGGATACGCCTCATAATACTTTCCTTTAATCCAAATGGGATAAGAAAATCCTTCGGGTAAAAATGCTAAGTCTTTAACATCTGTAATTGCTTTTGTTTTCGGCACTAAAAATCCATATTTCTGTCCGAATTCATACAGATTAGCCTTATGTCGCTCCTCAAACACGTCCAGTTCAGGCACAAAAACGCTAATTCCCTGTTGCTTTAAAAAGTCTTTGTTAGCTATGAAAATGTATAACTCGGCATCAAAATTAGGGATTATGACATCAAAGTTTTCCTTTGCATGAATTTCTAAGATTCTACTAATATACACATCGCTACCACTGGAAGGATACGGAACCAGATAAGCCTTGTCCACAAGGTCTCTCATATAAATTCCCGGTTCCAGATTTTCATAAGCCAGCCCCACAATCCTCACATCTCTAAACCTCTCCGATTCCCTGATTCCCCTGATAATTGGGACTCCTGGACCAGGATTATCATGGTTGTTTAAGCCCGTAATCCCCACCACTAGCTGCTTCTTATCACCCATCACAACAGATTATAAAACTTCAACATATTCAAAAAATCCAACAAGTCCCGCTCCGCTTCCTCCTTTGAAACATCATATTCCTCCAAGATTCTCTCAACTATTTCCTCATTAGGCCTGCCCTCCTGCAACATCTCCAAAATCAACCTCCCCACTTCATTGGTCCGAAACGACTCTCCCGTGGAAGGGTTGAACACAAACCCATTCTTGCTAATCGCTAAGTCTCTCATCTACCATGTTTTTTCCGTGCTTTTAAGTTAAAACGAACAAAAGGACAAAAAGGTTGATGTAGGTCAGGGATTGTGTGTGTTGTTTTATGTTTAGTAGAGCAATACTTCAGTTCAGGGTGATGCCATCAACTTTAGGCATAAGTTGCAAGTAGCAAAATCAAAAATAATTGTGGGAACTTTTTAGATTTTATATTGTTTTAATAAATGAAAATCCAATAGCTATGAGTAAGAAACTAAGTAGCAAACTCTCTAGATTTATCAACTCAGAAATTTTAGGTGATCCTAAGAGACGCACTATAACAAAGACTACAGTTCAGGGGTTTCATAAGATGGGTTTAGATTGGGTCGATGATGACATTGCCCACCTTTTTATGGCAGGGACCTTTTTAGCCCTTAAACCACCAAGGAATTCTTCTGCTCTAAGGGCAATTGGCTTAATAAGTCTAGGATTAGTCACTTTCGCATATCTAAATGGCCGTTCCGATTAAAATTAA
>JAJRPU010000137.1 GCA_024280615.1 Bacteroidota bacterium
ATAAAACAAATTTTTTGACCAATTTTAATGCTTTTGGAAGTACGCAAACATGTAATAATGTTAGTCTATCCCTTGATACTATTGGGATTGGCCGCGATTCAGGTTCAGGAACTTGAGTAATAGTTTTCAACTCTAAAAATCAAGCAATTTTTACTCATAAATTCTCTAAACTACAAGATTAGTTATTTTCACAAGGGCTACACTTTCACTCCCTTTGAAGTCAATCAATAACGAATGGGTTTGTTTGTTGTTCTGCTCCGGTTGTTGTGGTGGGACCGTGTCCGGGATAAATAGTTATGTCGTCGCCAAGACGCAGGATTTTCATAATAGAGTTCATAAGTGTTGTGTAGTCTCCGCCGGGCAGGTCTGTCCTGCCTATGCTTCCTGCGAAAATGACGTCTCCACTAATGATCTGTTTGGTTTCAGAGTTGTAGAGTGCAATATGTCCTGGGCTATGTCCCGGCACGTAGATAACCTTCCATGTTTCGCTTCCCACTTTTATCTCGTCTCCTTCCTCAAGGAACTCATCTGGCTTGGGTTGTTCCGGCACTGGGAAACTCCACATCATTCCCACTTGAGGTGCTGCTTTCAAAAGCAACAGGTCCTTTTCGTGGATTAACAAAGGTGCATTAAATGTCTCCACTGCCCACGGATTGCCGACGACATGGTCCAGATGGCAATGTGTATTCACAATAGCCTTGACACGCAAACCATTTTCTTCTATAAAATTTTTTAATGCCTGTTCCTCGTGCGGATAGGCACATCCTGGGTCAATAATTATTGCCTCTCCGTCTGAATAGATAACCAGTGTATTTTCTTGAAAATCGTTGAAAGTGAACATCTTAACCGGCATCACAGATATTTTTTCAGTGGTGAATCTGGTTCGTGGGCAAATCGCTTAAACACAAGCCTTTCAAGAATTGAAGGAAGGCACTTCTTAAATAGCACAGTAAGTCTGCCCTCTCCTGTTAAAATGACCTCTCTTTTTCGTTTAATGACGGCTTTATACACAGCCTTGGCAACGTTTTCCGGTCTGTCTGCTTTTTTCTCATCAATGGGTGTTGTTTCCTGTGCCGTCCCTTTCTCTGTCAAAGCCCTGTATCGGATTGCCGTGGCAGTGAATCCCGGCGATACAATTATTACATTGATTCCAGTGGGTTTAAGTTCAATTCTCAGCGATTCCAGAAACCCATTCATCGCAAATTTAGATGCGGAATATCCTGTTCTGGCAGGCAAGCCAACGTATCCCGCAATAGATGAAATTCCTACAACTGTGCCTTTTGTCTTCTTCAAATGTGGCAAGGCATAATAAGTGCAGTAAACAGTCCCATAAAAGTTAATGTCCATTATTTTCTTAATTATATCTGGACCGGCATCTTCAAATAAAGCCCTCATGCTAATCCCAGCGTTATTAACAAGGCAATCAATTTGCCCAAGGTGTTTGACTGCCTCTTCAATCAAGTGCTTTGCTTCTTCTTCGTTACTCACATCTGCCTTAACCCCCACTGCCCTAATGCCTTGTTTTTCAAGTGTTTCAACTGTTTCGTCAATTGCTTCCTGCCTTCTCCCGTTGATAACCACGTTCCAGCCATGTTGTCCAAATTCAAATGCAATGGCTTTGCCTATGCCTGATGTTGACCCTGTGACAACAATCGTCTTACTTCTTTCTGATGCCATACACTATGTTCTTTTCTCCCACTTCAAAAGTAGCATATTCAACCGACAAACTCCTTAGAACCTTATTAACATTAGTGATAACCTCCCTGTTTCTTTCTGGGAATTTAGTAACGTTTATGATAGTCAATCCATTATTGGCAACAATCCCCAGCACATTTCTCAAAAAAGTTTCAGTGCCCACAAATTCAGGGACCACATCATCAACAAACAGGTCAACAACAACCAAAGCAAACAATTGCTTAAGATCTTTCACTGCTTGAACTGCGTCAGAACAAACAAGTTTCACATTTTTAGCACGAAGGAAGGGTTGTATAAAACTCCTTAGCCATTGACATATAAGCGGTTCTTTTTCAACAAGCACAGCAACATCTGGAACAATTCCGTGTGAGTTGAGCAGTTGTATGCCACTGGCAATGCCTGAGCCGAGCAACAGGACGGATGCCGGCTTAAGATAATATACATCAAAAAACTCATAGGCTTGTTTTAATACTTCATAGCGGGACCCGTAGGAATATACCATTTTAGGACTTGTTAGTAAAAACTGACCTTTTCTAATCATTAATTGGATTAAATTGCCCTGAGAATCAATACCATCGGCAACGGGAACATCAACTATGTAACTAAGCAATTTCCAGAGTGTCCAGAATCTCACTTTTGCTTGTAGTATTTCATAGCCTCTGGTAGCAGTTTCTTCAACTGCTCAATTCGTCGCCTGTGGCTTGGGTGAGTGCTTAAGAATTCAGGCACTGATGCCCCGCCAGACATCTTCTCCATCCTCTCCCAGAACTTTATTGCTTCTTCTGGATTGTAGCCTGCTATTGCCATTAGGATTAGCCCAATTCGGTCGGCTTCCAATTCTTGTTTTCTGGAATAGGGCAACAGGACTCCCACTTGAACCCCCACTCCATAGGCTGCAAGGAATAACTGTCTTGTTTCCTCTGGTTTCTCTTGCAATGCCACGTCAAGAGCAACTCCTCCCATTTGAGCCAGCAGAGCCTGACTGAGCCGTTCGTTACCATGTCGGGCAATAGCGTGGGCTATCTCGTGTCCCATAATCACAGCCACTCCTGCCTCGTTCTGTGCAATAGGCATAATTCCAGTGAAAAATGCTATTTTGCCGCCCGGCAAACAAAATGCATTGACCACATCATCAGCCTTCAAAAGTTTAAATTCCCATTTAAAATCCTTAATCCTGTTAGCCATCCCATTTTGCTTGAGAAATTCCTCCGTTGCCTTAGCCATTTTCCAACCCACTCGCTCAACCATCTTGGCTCGTGGTGTCCCTATCTCCGGTGGATATTGCTTTTGTATATTCTTGTATTCATCAAAACTGAGAGAAACTAGCATTGATTCA
>JAJRPU010000138.1 GCA_024280615.1 Bacteroidota bacterium
ATTCATTCATATATAGTTATTGAGAAAACAAAAAAGCCCCTCCGAAGAGGGGCTGGCTACAAATCTGTTTCTGTTTGGCTTAAACAAGTTGCTGAAGACTGTTTATAAAATAAAATCTTAAAATCTTGGTGTCTTAAATTGAGAGCGTCCCCGTTTTTCTAACATTATGTATCCTATGCCCACTTCAAAACCACCGAAACCATTGTTAGCTCGTGAAAGCTGAGAAATAGTCAAGTCATAACTTGCCATAATAGTGAATCCCTCGTATTCATACCTTACCATAGGAATAACTGCATCGTTCAAACGGAACATACCGCCGAAACTAATAGCGTGAACATCTCCACCACCATAATATCCACCGCCTCTCTTGGATAGATTTATTTTGAATAGCAGTCCTGCAATTCCTTCAATATGAGGACCTTGCATCCAAGCCCACAATCCAGGTATAGCAGCAAGTTTCCTATTTATGTTATATTGAACTTGTCCATGAATGCCAAAACGGATATTGAGTTTGTCTTTATAGACGTCAGTTACTGAAATGTCAGGACGCAGTGGATGAAAAGCACTTCCACCTACTAGAAATTGCAATTTGTCATTAGGAACACCAAACCAGGCTACACCAATCCCCATATCTACAAATCCCGTTACAGGGTCAAAGCTTTCACCTATTGGTCTGTCCTCATCAAATCGCCATCCTGTCCATTGTGCATCGGTTGTTGCATTATCATATTCAAGTTTACGAGAAGCATAACTAAAAGATATTCCTGCACTTAAATACTGACTATAACTGAGCATTTTCATAAAGCTTCCCTGAAGCCTAATGTCAGTTGTTACAAACCCTAAGCCTGGGGCTCCTGCTCTATCATGATAGATAAACATTCCTGCCCCTACTCTGTCATTTCGTAATGCCTTGATTGGAATAGGAGCGTCTGCTGTAAGGGCAGCGGTCATAAACGGAGCTGGTATAGCTCGCCATTGGTCCCTATATACGGCGTTAACTCTAAATTTTCCACTGTGAAATCCAGTTAAAGCAGGATTTACATACACTGGCAATGATACGTATTGGGAAAAGTGCACGTCCTGGGAAAAAAGTGGTCCCGACATTGCCAGTGCCACCAAACCCGCAATGACCTTAGCGCGCAAGTACAACATAGCCCTGTTGTTTTACAAGTTCACCGTTAGACAATTCAGCTTCAAGATAATAAGCGTAAATACCGTTGTTAACTGGTTTTCCGTTAACAGTGCCATCCCAACCGATTGTTTGGTCAGTGGTTTCAAAGATTTTGTTGCCCCACCTATCGTATATTTCAAACCGTAGATAGTTCAATTGGCCTCTTACGTATAATACATCGTTAACTCCGTCTCCGTTAGGAGAGAATAGTGTTGGAACGAACACAACAGGCTCTACAATTCGGAAGATAACGTCTGAGAGTGTGAAGTTTGGAGAAGCATTAGAACCAGTATAGTTTCTTATGAATGTATTACTAACGGCAACGAGGTTGTTAGGGTCCGTCTCATCAATCACTACTTCAGCAGAGTCCTTAATGAAACTATTTGCTGTCCATGCCGGTGGATTACCCTCTGGAAAGGCAGGAAAGTCATAACGCCATTGTACTATTCCTTCAAACAGAAAGTTGTCTGTTCTCACAGCATAAAGCGTAATTACTTCATCTTTGTCTGTTGTGTCGTCCCCAGCATGAATCTTTACATACCAATCTGTCCAAACTCTATCAATCATAGTGTCCTTGCGAGATGTGTCAAGGCTTTCAAGTAGCGGGGTACTATAGACCAATTTTGTATATCTGATATTGTTCCCTTTTAAGGAATTAACCTGAATTTCAATAGGTACAAAGAGAGGATTTGTTCCAGCTACATCACCACCCCATGGAAACAGATATGTATCTCCTTCTCTTACGGCACGTCCAAAGAAACCTTTGTTTGGGTCTGTTGAACTACTTATAATCGTTCCCTCAATAGTATTGTTTGTGTATGGGGCAGTTAGCGGACCAGACCTCACAAGGGAAGCTGGGTCGTCGTTTAAAATTACAAGCATATTATCTTGAACATCAAGATATTCATCATTCAGAACCAATTGACCTGTGACATAGGCGTTTACTCCAACAAGGCTCTTGGTTTGATTTCCACTTCCATCAAGTTCCAAATTGTGGAAAGTTGTAGAAAATGTTCCGGTTATGTTTTGTGGACCATCTGCTTCAAGCCTGACAGTACCAGTTCCACTTAGGAGGGAATCACTAGCGTCATTAATCCAGTCCTCGGTTCCCGGGTCCGGATGATTAGATAGGATGATTGTTCCGTCATTATTCACTCGGGCAGTGTCCCCTTTGAACCATGCACCTCCCTCAATGTAAAGTATTCCACCGTTGGTCACCTCTATGTGGCTGTTTATGTTTGTAAGAGCAACTTGCCCCATGGCAATGGGCAAGCCAGCCACAAGCCCCACTACCAAGACAATTCGTTTCATGATTCTTCAATTTGATTACAAAGATACGAAAAAAATTTTTTCCGGGGAAATATTCCCGCGGTCCTAACCGTTAATGAATAATGAAATGAATTTACAACAAGATACATTACGGGAGGAACGGCGTGCCAAACGGTTATCTGCGTTGTTCACAACATTGTTTTTTGTCCTTGTGGTCATATTGTTGTTCCTGGTTGGTTTGTGGAAGCCATGGCCGCCTCCTCCTGAAGAGGGCGTTATGGTTGCTTTCGGCGAAATTGAAAATGTTGAAGTTGGAGGAGTTCCCGAAACCACTGAGTCTCCCCCTGTGCAACCTCAAATTGAGGAAACGCCACAGGAAGACGTTATGACACAGGATGTTGAAGATGCACCAGTGATAGAAGAAAAGACAGAATCTGAACCTAAGGAAGTGGTTAAGCAGCCTGAACCAGAACCAATTGAAGAGCCAGTGGATGAACCAGTTAAGGAACCTGAGGAAGAAAAACCCAAGATAGACCCGAATGCCTTATATAAAGGTCCGCGGGGAACCTTAAATAAGCCTGGTAAAGGAGGCGGAAAACCCTCGGGGTCTCAGGAAGGCAAGGGAACGACCGGCAATTCGGGAGTTGGAACAAGCGGAATTGGATATAGCCTTGAAGGAAGAACCCTTAAAAGGGTTCCACAAATTAAAGATGAATCGCAGGAAACAGGGATAGTTGTTGTTAGGATAAAGGTTGACCGACAGGGTAGAGTAATTTCAGCGGAATTTTCGCCAGCAGGGTCCACAACCACTAACCAAAGACTGATAAATCTTGCTCTTCAAGCTGCTAAACAGGCTAGATTCAATGCTGACCCGAATGCACCTGCTTTTCAGTCCGGCACTATGACTTTTCGCTTTCGTATTGATTAGAAGTGCCCGCTTGGAACTCCTTAGTCTTAATCTCTTGACTAATTGTATCAGTTAATCCATTGTTCTTTTGTATGTTTTCTGATAAACCTCCTGAATCTATTTGTTGTTTTTCTTCGGTTTGTTCTTCTAAAGCTTTTAATGCTTTTGAATCCAGTCCTATTCGTGGCACAAGATGTGGATATTTTTCTTTGTATTGTCTAATTACTTCACGCAAAATTGTTTTCTTCAACTGCTCAAT
>JAJRPU010000139.1 GCA_024280615.1 Bacteroidota bacterium
ATTCTCTAACAAGGCCAAAGAACTTAATGCTTACTCTATAATCAACAGTAGATATTCTTTTTATTCCTCCATTTCTTGCTGCTTTATAAACACTTAGGTCTCTATGAAAGGGGAAAATGCCTAATATCACAGTGACTTTTTGTTCTCCGACCTTATTGCCTTTTACATCCGTTGGATTGCCCGGCAGCAAGTAAATAGTTGAAAAAGAGCACCCAGACAATGCTATTAATGCACTCACTACAAAAGCAGCTATTAACTTTCTCATAGCTTCCTGAATTTTAAAGATTTTATTTACTTTCCGTGAACGATTATTTCAAATTTCGTGAAAAATAAGTAGTTAGTTATTTTAAGGTCGACAGTGGCGACTCGCGTTATCCCAGCTTTTCTTGCTGCATGAAAAATGCTAAAATCATTTGTTCCGAAACAGAGCCACCCCTGTGCCGCTACTGGTGGGTTAATTACATTAGCAGGTGGGGAACCTATGCATGTACAAGATACCCTACCCTCCTTATCCGTAATCTCATTGGACGTAATTGCGAAAGGTTTGGTCACACTGCACGCACTAAGAAGTAATGTTATCATTCCCAGAACCATTGTCTTTTTCATAGCTCATGATTTTTATTGACCAGTAATTTCCATTTCAAAGAGCGGAAAAATTAAAAACCATTTAAATTCTGTTTTCCAAGTACCGACTTGTGAAATATTTCCTTTGCGTTTAGCCTTTGCAAGGGTAGTATTCAAACCTTTAGATTTTCCTATTTTATTTCCGATTGGTGCTTCAGTAACTCCCATCATAATGGTTGTATAGCACCCTGACATTAACATTGAAAAACCTAATATTATCCCTGCTAACAAGCATTTCGGTTTCATGTTTAGTTAATTTTATGTCTCAAAAGTAAGCAAAAAATATCAAACAAGCAGAGCCCTTTGCACAAATCAAAAATGTGTCAAATTTGCAATACATTATCGATAATAGTTATGTATATCTTATTAAAGGTACTTTGTTTCATATTCATAATTAAATTGCATGCGAATGAGTTTGAAGAATTATGCAAAGGGTTCATGCAAATTAAGACTATCTAAATAGAAACACATCTCCACTTATAACATATCTTCTGGCGTCTGTGTTACACTTAAATATTGCATACCATACGTAGACGTCTGGTCTAAGAGTTTCGCCATTTGGTCCGGTTCCATCCCATCCCTCGGGTGTATGAAGAAGGTTTATATCTATGGTAGTGTTTTCGGATTTGTAATATAAATTGCCCCATTTGTCAAGGACTCCCCACTCAATTATCTCTACGGGAGTTCTGCCATATAGGTATAATATATCGTTGATACCGTCTCCGTTGGGGCTAAACGCGGTCGGAACCCATATAGTTGAGTCGCCACAGGGAGGTTGGTCAACGGCATAGATGACCACTGAGTCAGAACGGTAGCACCCTATTCGGGAATAGGCGTGTAGGTAAATAGTTAAAGTTTCTGTTGGATTTAGGACATAAACTCTTACTAAGGAATCAATTTTGTCTTTTTTGGGTCTTGGCAGTACCCACCAGAATTTTTGAGAGGTTGTATTGGCAATTAGTGTTACGGTAGCACCTTTAAGTACCATTGTATCTGACGCAATAATATATGCATAGGCAGTTGTGTCTACATCAAGATAAATAACGTCTTCCCGTTGGCACCCAAATGTATCAATACCTTCTATGACTGCTTCTCCGGGTTCAATTCCAACAATGTATGTTGTATCACAAGTTGCACAGAGAATTTCACTGGCAGTGCTTGTTCTCCACCCATGTCTGACCCAAATTCCCTCAGGCACCAATACTCTCATAGTGTCGTTAAGACATATTTGAAGAGTCTCTGGTTCAAAGTCCATAACAGTATGGGAAACTTTCATGAAAGTTATTGATGTGTCGGCACATAATCCAGTTTGAGCAATGAAGTAAAACACTCGTGATGAATCCATAAACATTGTAAAAGAATCACATTCGTAGCATAGGGTTCCTGTATCCACTGTCCAAATATGATGAAGTGCATTTCCTTCGCCTATCAGTGTAACATAATCAGGATAGCACAATGTTGAATCGGGGAATAACACGGAAGATTTGGGCTTGTCCATAATGATTATTTCTACTTCTGATGCTATCCCGCATCTGCCTATGGTTTGAACTATCAATGTTTCTGGTCCTTCTGTTAAGTTATCCTGAACGGGGAATAATGGATATGTCTTAAAGGTGTCTCCCGGCAATAACAGTTCTGTCCATGAGGTTACCGGAGGGGGTCCATATACATCACTCGGAGAGCCCCCTCCAGAATATGACACAACTACATCAGTTAAGACAGAGTCATTAAAATTAGTTGCTGTATAAAATATTAAAGAACCATCTGTGCAGCCTTCAACTACCAAGTTAAAGCCTTCTGTTGTATCACCACCAAAAGTAACAAGCATTGTGGTGTCCTGGCGAACATCAACTAAGACAGTATAATGGCTTACACCAGGTATCGGACAGAATTGATCATCGGCACTAAAAGTTACGTAATACTTACCGGGTTCGGAAGGTGTCCATGAAACAGTCCCTACTGTATAACCACAATTGCCTGTTGGACATGTAACATTAAACGATGAGCCTAGAAGTGATTGAGTGGCATTAGATTGTAATTGAATGTTTTGAGATAGTGAATCTGGGTCCCACGCATGGACAGAAAAGGTCAAAGGAGCGTATGTGCAGGCAATAATTGTATTACAGTTTTCTTGAGTTCCTCCACTAACATCTGTAACGGGGCATGAGGACACTCCGGGGACAGAAAACTCAGGTTGATTATTGGAAGGGCATTGAAGAGCAACAACTTGAACTTCCCTGTGTACTACTGCAACAGGCTGTCCATTTTTATATTCTACTATTTTATAAGACAGGATATAATGCATGCCTCCAGACCCTGGAGGTATAGTAAAACATAATTGTCCTGTAGCTGAGTCAAAAGTAAGAGGAGTTGTAGAAAAAATAGGGTTGGTAGGTGATAATCCCGGGACATAACTGCATGGGTCTATAAGACTAGTCCCATAAGCAGATTCCAGTTCTACTACAATTGAATCTCCGTCGGGATTAATGAGTCCTGGGAAATAGCAAAATGGTTGGCCTTCACAAACGTATGGCATGTATGCACCAGAAAAGTCAACGGATGAATTAGGAAAGACAGAATTATCTAAAGTGGTGTAAATATAGAACTCATTACTTCCACCACAACTGACAGACAGCCCACCGGGCGGATTATTACGACAACAGTCATTGAACTCAAAAATCCAATCTGGACAAGGGGACAAGGTAACAGTATCAATATATTCACCATATTCTGTACCTGCAAGGCCGCCTCCTTGACATGTTGTCAAATTTGCTTGAGCTCTACACACTTGTGAAACTTCTATTCCTGTACCATTCATAGGTATTGTCAAATCAATCGTGTCTCCACAAACATCGGACCTTATAGTAATGGTTACGGGGTCGGGGAAAGGTAGCATTCCACTGCAATCTCTGAATAGTCTTAAGGTGACCTCATATTGGTTTCCGCCCAGCCATCTATAAGTAATGACTCCACCCATAATGTGGGTAGCACGGAGGGTAAAGCTTGTCATCGTGGTCAGGACAATCCACAATACTAATTTTATCTTTCTCACGCGTTAAGCTTTTTTATCCAAACTTTTTCTCAATTACAAATATAGGAAAGAGTTCACAAACAGCAAAGCTAACAATTCAAGTGTACGGGAACTATGAATGTAGATGAATTCTTTGAAAATTGAAAAGTGTCTTTATGGGACTAAAAGCTGGTATTGTTGGCTTACCAAACGTGGGCAAGTCAACTCTTTTCACTGCGTTATCCAGAGCCAAGGCGGAGGCTGCTAATTTTCCATTTTGCACTATTGAGCCCAATCAGGGGGTTGTAACCGTCCCGGATTCAAGATTAGATAAACTTGTTGAGATAGTCAAGCCTGCTAATGTTGTCCCGGCAACAGTTGAGATAGTTGACATAGCTGGGTTAGTGCGTGGGGCTTCCGAGGGCGAAGGATTAGGAAACCAATTCCTTGACCACATTCGGAATGTTGATGCTATTCTACACGTGGTCAGATGCTTTGATTCAGATGAAATAGTTCACGTGGAGGGGGCACCAGAGCCAGTCAGGGACAAGGAAATCATTGACACTGAGCTATTGCTAAAAGACCTTGAACTGGTGGAACGAAGATTGGAAAGATTGCAGAAACGACTGAAAGCAGGAGACAAAGAGGCAAAAAAAGAAGCAGAAATCTTGCAATTCATAAAAGAAAAGTTGGAACAAGGAATCCCGATAAGAGCCCTTGACATTAAAGATGAAGATTTTTATAAATTAATCAATCAATATCAATTCTTAACGGCAAAACCTGTAGTTTATATAGCCAACATAGATGAGTCCCAAATAAACAATCCCGGAAAATATGTTAAGCAACTTGAAGAAATAGCTAAAAAAGAAGGAACTTTTGTTCTACCCATTTGTGCCAAGGTGGAAGCAGAACTGGCAGAGATAGAAGACGAACAAGAACGACGCGAACTGCTTGGGATGTATGACCTTGAAGAACCGGGAATCAACAGACTCATTAGGACTGCCTATGACCTCCTCGGACTAATCACCTTCTTTACTGCCGGACCAAGGGAGGTCCGTGCTTGGCCCATGGTGAAAGGCACCACGGCATACGAAGCGGCTGGAAAGATACACTCAGATATCCAAAAAGGATTCATACGAGCAGAAGTGATTAGCTTTGACGATTATGTGAAGTATGGTGGTGAGCACGGCGCTAAAGAAGCGGGGAAACTGCGTCTGGAAGGAAAAGATTATGTCATCCAAGATGGGGATGTAGTTTATTTTAGATTCAACATATAAAGCTTGGCAATTACTATTTTTGTAACCAAAAGAGTTTAACTTCAAAAAAAAGTTTATGATTAGCGACCCTTGGATAAATGTAAGGAAATCTTATGAAATGTGCGTAGAACATGGCTCTATAGATAATTTATATAGATATAATTCATTATAGTCAGATTTTGGGTCATTGTAAGATACTATTAATGGTGAGGAAAAAACCAAATTTTCAGTCGCAATCCTTGTTTTAATGGACCTACCACTCGAACAGCACCCTCTCAGAGTTGTTGATTTTATTGGTTGTTTTGTGGG
>JAJRPU010000140.1 GCA_024280615.1 Bacteroidota bacterium
CTCATCGCACGCATCACAATTCCCCTGCCCTTCAGCATTGTCTTCAACAGCGGTGCTTCCCCAACATCAAACTCACCACTACATGGAACCTCTATCACATCTCCTGTCAACGGGTTCTTCACATAACACCTTCTCTTTGCTTGCCATTCAATCCCCTCCGGTTCAATTATTCCAAGTCGCCTCGTCCCCTCATATATCGACACAAAATCCAACTCCAATGTGTCTCCCTCTATCCTATACTTTGCCATTAACTGTCCCTGACTATTGTACACAAAAATTTGACCCTTGTGCGCACCCTTGCCCTTGAAAAATCTATAACCTGACGGATCGTAATACATCTTTATCGTTCTATTGCCAATTTTAATCTGCTTGGGCTTGTTTAAATAGGTGTAAAAAACTTGCATATCTCTGCTTTTATCTTCCATCATATTACCAACTGCATCATATAAGTAATTGTTACTCGGCTGGGTCTCTAAATCTATTGGCATTGACG
Source organism: Bacteroidota bacterium (assembly GCA_024280615.1). Taxonomy (GTDB): domain Bacteria; phylum Bacteroidota; class Bacteroidia; order JAADEI01; family JAADEI01; genus JAADEI01. Next base: position 494 of record JAJRPU010000140.1, read on the forward strand.
TGTTGACGGCATCAACTAAACGTTTCAAGCGATTGTTGAGGGAAAGATTGTAATACTCATACGCAAGAGAATCAAGCAAGTTGCCTGAACCGTCATATCTCGTGAGATTGAGAATGTCGCCAACTAAATCATAAGAGTACTTTGTTGAATAGTGTTTAGTTGAATTTGCATTCAATTGTGTCCCATCCAAGCCTTTAACATCCAGTACTTTTATTAAATATCTCATTTATTCGTATTTGTCTTTTTTAAATAAACGTATGTAGTATCATAACTGATTATTACGGTATCCATAAGTATATTCCGAATAATTACATTAGATACAACTCTAAAAAATGTATCCTGCTCAGTTAAAGGAAATAGGACCCAATGAAAAGGAGCATAATAATGTGATTTAAGTATTATATTCACATCCCTAAAATCATAAGTTTTACAAATTTTTTTACCCTTAAAATGAGAAGCAATCGCTTCAACACAAACCTTACATTCAGAACCAGCTGGACAAAAGAAAAATGTGAACAATTGTAGGGTATCAGGAAAATTGCGAAAGTAATAGCCTATTACATAATCTATCGTAGTGTCACGTTCCGCTTCCGCATATACAGAATCAGCTTCAACAAAAGTGAAAGAACATGATATACATTTAAACACAGTGTCTTTAGATACCTTTGAAGTCTCGTTCTCTAAGGATATCGGCTCATAAGTTAAGGTCTCAAACGACCCCCCAATTATGCATACCGATTTATTTAATTGCTCTTCAAAATAAGGCTGACAATAACTTAGGCCATCAATCAGCAAATTATTTAAACTATCATATGATATAAGTGCTCTTTGCCCTACTATGAACCCTTTGAAGTTATTTACTAACATAACAGGCTTGTTTCTTAAAAGCCAAATCTCAATACCTTGGAGCATATTATTTACATATGGTCTTAGTACGACTGTTTCCTCAGAAAAAGCAAAATAAATGCCCTGCCTTTTGCCTTTTGAGTCATAAGAAAAATAGTTTCCAGCAAAGATGGAATCAACATTTAAAGACATTCTGAAATGTAAATTATAACTATCATGATCACGTACATTATTAGTCTTTTCACACCCAACAAATATAATATGCAATACTACTGCAACCATTTTTATGTAAACTCTATTACTTAGTTTCATTCCTTACCTTAATTTCTCTGTTTATATCTTGCCACTTAGCGTTAAACTCTTCCTCACTCAATCCTTCTAATTCAAATACATTTATAACAGTGTTCTTAAGCCTGCTAACCCCAACAAGATCTTTTCCCCCTTGCCCCTCAACAATAATTTTGTTAAAATTTTCACCACATTCCCCGCACCAATATGCTTTATACCCCTTTATCATAGGATGTCCTTCTCTTGTTTTCTCCTTCGTTACGCTAATGTTGGGATCAGCTTCTGATGGCTCTATATAGTCAACTCTCCATACAAATAAAAACTTATCTTCTTGTTTAGAACTATTATCTTGTAAGTCCTTCTGAGGTTTTGTAGGAGATGAAGTTTGGCTATTCTCATTTAAACTATTACTTATGTCTTCTACAGCTTTAATTTCCTTTGCTGCTACATCCAATGCCTTCGCAACACCCTCTCCACTGGGACCCCAGATATTATCCATTATCCTGCGAAATATTGCTAATAACCCATCAATATTTAAAATCTTATCGCCTTTTGCAACATTTTCTGCTCTAGTATTGTTCATTCCTTGACCTTCTTTTGATGTCATAGGAATTCCCCCTGGTTGTGTTTCCATACTTCCTTTTTCCACATCCTCATAATCAGGTACATATGTACCACCTTCTCCCCCTATCCCCCCAACATCATATGGATCTAAGAGTCTAACATGAGATTGCATCTCCAACCCCTCCATCTCTACTCCATACGTAACCTTGTTTTCATCAAACACATACCCTAACCACGGATACTCATCAACCAACGGTTCCACCTGATGAAACCTAGCTATCATTGGGTCATAATTCCTATACCTATAATACTGCCAGCCTATATCCCTATCAAATAACTGACCTTGATATGTGAACGGATATGGATTAACTGTTGTTAACTGCTTCTCCCAACCAAAAGGATAATAATCATGTATGCTTTTAACCAAAGGCTTATAATAAGCAACCGTGCTTCCATTCGTGGAAACCGGAACACGCTGGTCCCTGATAACCACTCTCACATTACCCAAATGATCAGTCAACTCATACTTCCTATTTACCTTCAAAACTACACCCCTCCCACAAGGACCCAAAGAAGAACCTAA
>JAJRPU010000141.1 GCA_024280615.1 Bacteroidota bacterium
ATTTGTCTTTGTTTTATACATTGTGCAAAACTTATTGTTTGTTCACCGTTTTCAAAGATAATATATATGGACTGTTTGAAAATATTGACTTATGTCAATAAAATGTAATTTTTTAAGGTTTATGTTAGCGCTGAAAACAACTAATGAAGCCTTTATAACGCTAACAACTAAAACTGCTGGAGCCATGAAGTCAAACAATAAAAACAATAAAACAGAAAAGAAAAGAATACTATCAAGGCGCAGTTTTTTGAAATTATTGGCTTATTCCACAGGCGGTTTTGCCCTGAGCAGTTACGTAAACGCCAACTTTTTATCTCTCTTCTCGTTTTTTAAACCATTTGATGTTGAAAATCCTCTTGCTGAATATCCCAACAGGGATTGGGAGAGGGTTTATCGGGAAATATGGGATTATGATTATGAGTACACCTTTGTGTGTGCACCTAACGATACCCATGAATGCTTGTTGAAAGCACATGTGAAGAATAATGTTGTTATAAGGATAGCTCCTACTTATGGCTATGCAGAGGGTTCTGACTTGTACGGGAATAAGGCTTCTGCTCGGTGGGAGCCCCGTTGTTGTCAGAAAGGGCTTGCCCTTATGAGGCGTTTCTATGGAGATAGGAGAGTTAAATATCCTATGATACGGGAGGGATTCCTAAAATGGGTGAAAGATGGGTTTCCAAGAAATGAAGATGGCTCCGTACCTGAAAAATATGTGAAAGGTCGCGGCCAAGAACCCTTTATAAAAGTTTCGTGGGAAGAAGCATTTGATATTGTAGCCAAAGCAATGGAAAATATAGCGAGGACGTACAGTGGTGAGGAAGGCATGGAAAAACTTAAGAAACAAGGATATGACCCCTTAATGGCTGAACGAACAGGTGGAGCAGGCACCCAAGTGTTGAAGTTCAGAGGAGGGATGCCACCTTTGGGAGCAACCAGGATATTTGCCCAGTACAGATTTGCTAATATGCTTGCTCTCCTAGACTCACACATACGTGGTGTTGGTCCGGACGAAGCAAAGGGTGCAAGAGGATGGGATAACTATTCTTGGCACACTGATCTGCCACCAGGTCACCCAATGGTTACGGGACAACAAACCGTAGATTTTGATCTTGTATGTGTGGAGAGGGCAGATCATGTTGTGGTATGGGGAATGAATTGGATAACGACCAAAATGCCGGATGCTCACTGGTTAACAGAAGCGAGGATAAAGGGTGCTAAAATAACTGTAATAACTTGTGAATATTCAGCAACAGCAAATAAAGCAGACCAAGTTTTAATTATAAGACCTGGTACTGACCCAGCCCTTGCCCTCGGTTTCGCCCATGTGATAATTAAGGAAAAACTTTATGATGAGAAATACATAAAGAAGTTCACAGACCTGCCGATTCTTGTGAGAATGGATAACCTGAAGTATTTGCGTCCTTCAGATATAGAGCCTAATTATTCACCAAGACCATTATCTAATTACATAATAGTCATCAAAGATGGAGAAAAGGTTGGACCACCCGCAGAACACCCAGCCCCAATAGTAACTGAATCAATGCGTAACGAGTGGGGAGATTTTATGGTATGGGATCTACGCTCTAATTCTTTAAAAGTACTTACCCGTGATGATTATGGAGAGCGGATGTTCCAAAAAGGTATAGATCCTGCCCTTGAAGGAACATTTAAAGTGAAACTTGCTGATGGTAAAGAAGTTGAAGTTAGACCAGTGTTTGATCTTATAAAACAGTATGTGCTTGAAAATTTTGATCCTGACACAGTTTCTGAAATAACGTGGGCACCAAAAGAGGGTATAATCCAAATTGCAAGAGACTTTGCTGAACATGCAGGAAAAACCCTTATAGCAGTGGGTATGGGACCCAACCAGTTCTTTAATAATGATAATAAAGATAGAACAATGTTCTTCCTCGCTGCCCTTACTAAGAACATTGGAACCGTTACTGGAAATATCGGTAGCTATGCAGGCAATTATAGGGCAGCATTGTTTTCTGGATTACCTACTTATATAGCCGAAGACCCATTTAACATTCAAACAGAGGCAGGTAAACCAGTAAAGGTTAAAAAGTATTTCAGTGCTGAATCTGTACATTTCTTCAACGAAGGAGAGAAATATCAAAAAGTTGGCAAAAAGAAAATAACTGGAGATTCTCATATTCCTACTCCGACAAAGATGATATGGGTTACTAATTCAAATTCTCTAATAGGTAATGCTAAGTGGCACTATGATACGATTTTTAATGTATTGCCAAGAGTGGAAATGGTTGTAATTAATGAATGGTGGTGGACAGCTAGCTGTGAATACTCTGACGTGATCTTTGCTGTTGATTCGTGGGCAGATATGAAAAATATGGACGCTACAATTTCCGTAACTAATCCGTTTTTGATGATTTTCCCGCGAAGTCCACTGCCCAGAATCTATAATACTAAGGGTGATATTGAGTGTGCTGCAGGAGTAGCAAGACATCTGGCTAAGCTTACAGGAGATAAACGATTTGAAGACTATTGGAAGTTTGTGAATGAAGGAAAGCCAGAATTGTATCTGCAGCGAATATTTGACTATTCCAATGCAATGAAGGGGTATGATGTCTATGAACTTGAAAAGAAAGCTAAACGAGGGGAACCGGTCTTGGTAATGACAAGGACATATCCCAAATGGATAGGATATGAACAGATGATAGAAGAAAAGCCGTGGTATACTAAGACTGGTAGGCTTGAGTTCTTTAGGGAGGAAGATGAATTCAGGATTCATGGCGAGAACATGCCTGTGTATAGGGAACCAGTTGATTCAACTTTCTATGAACCTAATGTTATTATTGCTACTATGCATCCAGCTATTAGACCGGAAACTCCGTCAGATTGGGGAGCTGATCCAAATGACCTTTCTGTGGATATGCGTCAGGTGAGAAATGTTGTGAAGCCGTGGGTGGAAGTAAAGAAAACAAAACATCCGCTTAATGCCAAAGACCCTAAATACAAATTTATTTTCCATACGCCGAAGTTCAGACATGGTGCGCATACCACTCCCGTGGACACCGATATAATAGCTGTGTGGTTCGGACCATTTACGGATATATACCGTCGGGATAAGAGAATGCCATATATAATGGAATTCTTTGTTGACATTAATCCTCTTGACGCAAAAGAATTGGGCTTGGAAGACGGGGATTACGTGTGGATAGATGCCGACCCAGAAGACAGACCTTTCCGAGGTTGGCAGAAAAAGAAAGACTCTTTGGAATATAAGACCGCACGCTTAATGGCACGAATCAGATACTATCCTGGAACTCCAAGGGGAATCCTCAGAATGTGGCACAATGCCTATGCGGCAACACTCGGAACAGTAGAAGGACACGAAAAACATCCATCTAAATTGGCTAAAAATCCACGAACAGGATATCAATCAATATTTAGGTATGGTAGTCATCAGTCCTGCACGCGTGGATTAATAAAACCTACTCATACCACAGATTCATTGGTTAGAAAGGGACTCTTTGGACAAAAAATCGGAAAAGGGTTTGCACCGGATATACACTGTCCGACAGGGGCACCACGCGAATCCTTTGTTAGAATTGAGCTAGCTGAACGTTCTGGAAAAGAAAGTCTTGTTGCCCAGTTCATCAAGAAAGGTATTAGACCAACACATGAGAGTAAACAAATGAAAGCCTACTTGAGTGGGCAGTTTGTTAAAGTTGCTAAAAACACAGGATAATTTAAAGTGGTAACAATAATAACTAAAAAAATACGTAATCATGCCTAAGGTTTACAACTGGCATCTTGGAAGGGAAATGGAATATCCATACGAAGAATCTAGACCTGAAAAACAAGTTGCATGGGTTTTCGATATTAACAAGTGCATAGAATGTCAAACGTGTACAGTTGCTTGTAAAACAACATGGACAAGTGGGAAGGGACAGGAATCAATGTTCTGGAATAATGTTGAAACGAAGCCTTATGGAGGGTATCCCACAGGTTGGGACCTTTCTATTCTCCCTAAATTGGGCGAGCAAGTTTGGAACGAAAGTAATGTTTATGAAGGAAAAACAGTATTTGAAAGCGTTCCTCAAGGTGAAAAAGTAAATGGTTATCTGCCTTCTGATGAAGATTATGCCCATGTAAATCTTGGAGAAGACGAGTGTACTGAAATAATTGAAAAGGGTGCCTTTTTTCAGGGAATACATAAAGCATGGATGTTTTATTTGGCAAGGATCTGCAATCATTGTACCTATCCTGCTTGTTTGGCTGCTTGTCCAAGAAAGGCAATATATAAGCGAAAGGAAGATGGCATTGTTCTAGTTGATCAAACTAGATGCAGAGGATATAGAGAATGTGTTAAGGCATGCCCTTATAAAAAAGTGTTCTTTAATATGGTTACCAGAACCAGTGAAAAATGTATTGCTTGCTTTCCTCTTATAGAAAAGGGGGAACAACCAAGATGTGTTCAGACCTGCATTGGGAAGATTCGTTTAATGGGATTTCTGAGTCCACCTGAGAAGATACGACGTGATAACCCCTTGGATTTCTTGATTTATTATAAAAAGATAGCGCTACCTCTTTATCCACAATTTGGGCTTGAACCAAATGTATATTACATTCCTCCTGTTCACGTGCCAAGAGAATTCCTTTATCAAATGTTTGGTCCAATGGTGGATGAAGCAATTGAAACATATAGAAACGCTCCCGAAGACAGGGAATTACTTGGAGCCTTATTACTTTTTACTTCGACTCAAAGAATTGTTCATTCCTTCAGAGTCAAGGGAGACTATGTATATGGATACGATGAAAAAGGTAGTGAAGTTGTTAAAGTTCCCTTTACAGAACCCCTTTACATAAGACCATACTTTGACAGCAAAAGAAATGTTTACAGACATACAATTACATAGTTACATAAACGAGATGCTAAAAATTTTAAGTCCGATGAGGAGAAAGTTAATTCTGGCTTTGGTCGGTTGCTTGATTATTGTTTCATCGTGTGGCAAAGAAGAAAATCAACCAGATCAAGAATTTTCTCAAGAGATAGTCGCTGTTAAAGTGCAGGATACAATTCCATTAACTGACCCAGATGCTAAAGTATGGAAAGAAGCCCCTCTGTCTGTTATTGAACTAAAAC
>JAJRPU010000142.1 GCA_024280615.1 Bacteroidota bacterium
AACATGTAGAACATTAGTAAACTTTCTGGTTTTTATTTTGTCAACTTGGAACATGTATCTAAGAATATTGCACACTCTGATGTGGTAGAACTCCATATCCAGTCTATGGTTTCCTTATATATGGGATGCGTAAGTCAGGCGAATAGGTTTACTATTTTTCTGTCCTGCAGAAACAATATTACTTGTGAATAGGATGCCGGGGACACTTTTATTTTAAAAGTAGCGTAAATATACAAAACTTGTAAATAAATATTAATATTCTCAACTTTAGGGACAGGGTCCATATGTAACATACTGCCAAATACTTTCGTTATGCTCAGAGGATGCTCCCATATCTTTTGAAATAGAAATTTGTTCCAGCTTGAAATCTTCTTTGTTAGTGGGTATGCATTCAACGGTGATTTCTATTATTTCAATGCCGTCTTTTAGTTTGCCCACTGTGTAGTTATAGGCATATTTCCTATTGGGGTTAAGCTTAACAATGAAGGGGCTTCCGCAACAACCACATCCAGAAATCCCAAAGCCATACTTGTTGGATATTCTCTCTAATTCTTCCATGAATTTTAGGAAATCTTCTTCGTGTTCCTTGAGAATTTCCATGGCATCATTTTTAGCAAGATAGCAAACAAAAAATTACCTTATTATGTTCCTGATATACTTTATTTAATTTTGTTTATTTCGTTTGGTTATATTTCGAAAAAGATATATATTTGTTATAAAATGTACTAGTTATGAAAAGAATTAAGTTTTTGTCATTGTTTTATGGGGCATTCTTTTCGTTAGTTTCCTTTGCCCAAAATGTTGGGGTGGGCACAGCTAATCCCGCTGCTTTTTTGCACGTGAACGCACTTGGTGGCAACCCTATGCCTGTTTTGTTGATAAATCAGGGCATAGACACTTTTGTTGTTGTCTTGCCATCGGGTAGGGTAGGCTTTTTGACGTCTAATCCCACTCATTCTGTTCACATTAAAGGTTCTATGAGACTTGAATCCCTAGGTGTCCCATCTGGCGGGCTTGTTGCTACTGACAATATGGGTGTTTTATTTGCAATACCTTTTTCTGGTGATAGCACTGATTATTTATCAGGTAGTGGTTCATGGAAGCCAGTTCCTTCTGGGGACGATTGGGGCTCTCAAGTCGTGGCCGTTGATTCTCCATTAATTGGAGATGGAACAACAGCTAATCCACTGGGGGTTATAAGCTCTCCGATTGCAAATGTTGTTTTGGTCTGGGACGGGACAAAGTGGCAGTTGGTCCCTATTGACTCACTATTTTGGACAGTTAGAGGCAACATCGGATTGCCTTCATATTTCATAGGCACAATAAACCCTATTCCTTTGAGATTGTTTGTTGATAGTCAAATTACTATGATGTTTAACCCCAATATGTCTGTTCAACGCAGCGATTCTGGTTCCTTGAGAGGTTCAGGGGCAGTGGACATGCAGGTATGGTCGGGTGGTTCAGGAGGAGCCATAGGAGACACTTCTGTCATTAGTGGAGGCGCGTTTAACACGGTGTTTGATTCTGCTTATTCATCTGTTATCTCAGGAGGAACCCATAATTATGTGGCTTCTCCTTATAGTTTAATCACCTCGGGATATGATAACAGGATTTTAAAATATGACAGCAGGTTTTCTTTTAACTCTATTCTATCTGGTAGGTCAAATGTAATTGATACCTTAACTCAGTTCAGTTCCATTCATAGTGGGGATAGTAATTACATAAATAGGGCTACTCACTCTCATATCATAGGCGGTAGAATGGATACTATATGGGGTGGCTATCCCGAAGGCTTTCTTTTTATTGGAGTCGGTGAAAACTTGGTAATAAAATATTCACGGAATTCTGCTATTTTGAGTGGTAGTAACAATGTGGTGCGGGGAACTTCATATAGTTTAATTGCTTCTGGCTTTAATAATAGGATTATATCAATTAGTCCAATATATTCCTACTTCAATATCATAAATGGAGGGTGGAATAATACTATTTCGGTTCGTGGAATGGGCTTGATAATTGGGGGTGGCTCTGATAATACCATAGAGTTTGGCACTGTGTACTATGGGGCAATCCTAGGAGGAAAAGGAAATAAAATTAGGGGCACTACAAGAGGACTGGTGATTGCAGGAGGTTATGACAATACTTTAAATAGGTGTGATTTTGGATTTATAGGGACTGGTTATAGTAATAACATGCTAATTTCTTGCCGATATGGATTCATTGGAACAGGGTCACGAAATGTTGTTAGAGGAGATTATGGAGTTGTATTGTCTGGAGATACTAACACAGCAGGGAGGTATTCATTAGTAGGGTCAGGAACCTTCAATAGGATTTTAAGCCCCTTTTCTTCTATAATAACTGGAGATAGCAACTATGTTGTATCATCATATTCTGTTATAAATTCAGGAAAGCAAAATGCTATTGGTGGAGTAGGGTATAATTTTATAGGAACAGGAAGTAGAGACACTATATATGGAGGGCAATACAATGTAATTGTTGCAGGAGATAGTAACATTATACGGGGCAGTTATAATATAATAGGTTCAGGAAGGAAGCAGACAATAATGGGACTTTATTCATTTATTGGCACCGGTTATAAGAATCTTTTGGACACGAGTTCTGATTTTTCAGCAATTTTAATTGGCTTAAACAATTATGTTAAAGGGGATTATAGTACTATAATTGGAGGCAGGGAGGATACTATTATAGGCTTTTACAGTACGATTTTAGGTGGATATAAGAATGTTGTGATTGGCAGTGGCAGTGTTGCTGCTGGGATGGGTGCCCGAGCTATCCATTCAAACACATTTGTATGGTCAGATGATTTGCTAAATCCGTTTTCTTCAACTGCGTCCAGACAATTTTTAATAAAAGCACAAAGAGGGGTTGGTGTAAACACTGATTCTCCTCGGGCATCTATGGAAGTGTCTTATTTTAGCAGTTTCTTATTTCCTCAATTGAGAGTTCATTCAACCACTTCTGATGGTTTTGCCATAATACGTTTATCTTCTGTAAGGAATGGCGGAGGCGATGAAAGGCTGTGGGATATAGCGGCTTTCGGTTGGGACAGCACATTGCGGTTCTATGCCTTCGGAACAACAAGTAACGTAATGATACTCAGCCAAGCAGGTAACCGCATCGTTATGAACAATGGAGCCTATCTATCAGCAGGTGGTGTATGGACAAATGCATCGTCCAGACAATTAAAGGAAAATATTGAACCGCTCAACCCAGATAGCATACTAACGAATTTTATGCAAATACCCGTTTATTCTTGGACCTATAAAAACTCCAACGAAAGGCACATTGGACCAATGGCAGAGGACTTTAATCGTTACTTCTCGGTTGGAAATCTAAGTGATTCTTTACATAACAAATCGCTTGCCGCATTAGATATAGCAGGGGTCAATATGGCAGTTACGCAACAGCTATACCGAAAAATTAAAAATCTTGAAAAAGAAAATTCTCAGTTAAAAAGGCAATATGAGGAACTTCTAAGAAGAATAAATGAGATTGAACAAGACATAAAACAAACAAATAAGTAATGTAGCCCAATAATTGTTTTTTAATATAAAATCAGTTGTCTCTTTGAACCGCAGCTTGCAGACTTGATTTACGTCACTATGACCACACGTAAACGCAGTTATATCAACGGATTGGAGTATATTTAAACCTAAGCTACACAATATGGCAAGTAGAAAATCCAGCAATATCAACGTTTTTTAGCAAAAATTGGGGCATTTTGCGTTATGAAATTTTTTCTGTAATTTTAACAATGATAAAAAAATTTATTTACCTTTGTAACACAAGGTAATTCTGCATAAATGAAAAACAGACCCTGAATTTAGGGCAAACTAACTGTATACCAGTATGTTATTTAAAATAAAAGTGCGTAACTCGGGTAATAATATTAGTCTATCCCTTGATACTATTGGGATTGACCGCGATTCAGGGTCCGGAACTTGAGTTAAACTTTATATTAAACATTATATTCCAAATCGTCATTGTGTACAAAACATATATTTTTGAACTTGCAATATTTGCAGTGGTCCGCTTC
>JAJRPU010000143.1 GCA_024280615.1 Bacteroidota bacterium
GAGGACAGTTCTTGCTTATATAACAATTGGCTTGAGCCAGCACACACATTAAAAGCACCATCCAGACTGCCTATCACTTTCAAAATCCGAGAAATTGTTGTTATTGAAGACAGCATCTTAGGTGATGCTAGTAATTTCAACGGTTGTGGGACAGCATTACACGCCACCTACAGGCAAATAGTCATTAGTAAAATCCCCAATTATGACAGCGCTTCCATTTATGTGTTTGTAACAGGAAGTTCTTGTTGGGAACGGAAGATAAGCGAAGGGGTTCTTCCTTCCGACTGCAAAGGAAGATATAATAATGGAACGAGTTACAGAATGTGTGCGATGGGTCCGCCTTCCACGCCAGTGCCAATACACATAATGGTTGGTGCCCTAAGGCTTCATTATCAATACAACAAGCCATCTTTCAGAAGAATGGCAGGCTCGCTACTACACGAGATTTTCCACTGGGCAGGGCTTGGACACACCAAGTGCCCAAATGGAATAATGAACCCGTCGGGAAAGGCAAAACGACAGTTCTTGAATGTCAATGAACAACATACCATTTTAAATACCATCAAGAATAATAAAGCGTGGAGTTTAATTTTACATGAGCACTAATTTGGCTTTTATAACATCTAATTAATTTGAAACATCAGAAGCTTTAAATTTCCCAAAAGCAGGAACAATGTTGTCAATGCTAAATACACCATATATTTCTCCATGATTATATATAAATGACCTAACGCCAAAAGATGCAGCATTTCCTTCGGATGGTCCAAATAGTTTAGGTTTTGTAACTTCTATCTGACCATTATCATTTTCTGCAATACTCACATACCTAGTTTGCCCTTCAATGCTTAACTTTTTAGATTTATGTTTTGAAGTTTCATGTGTATTACTAATCATAAATAATGCCAATGCCTTAGAATGTCCTATTTTTAAAAAGCCTGCTGTCTCTTGAACATTCCTATAAACATTTTTCTTTTCAATAAGTCTTTCCAGGTTGTTATCAGATATAAATATTGCCTCTCCAGAATATAAAGGAAATTCTCGTTTTGAACGGTCATTCTTATTAACTGAAACCATTGTTGGATTGTATATAGACACATTATACCATGACGACCCTCCTTTACCTTCCTGTATGTATAATACTATAGACATGTTACTTACAATTAATAAATAGTTATTGTCAAGTTCAACAAAGTCATGAATCAATGGAGAAGACTTTTTCTCGTTATTCTTACCATTAGGAAGACTAATTGTCAGTTTATCTAGTATTGCCATTTCTTCTCCAATCTGTAATTTCAGTATATCTGCTCCTCGCTTAGAACCCAGCTCCCAAGCAACAGCAACCAGAAAAGTGTTGTTTTCCCAATCTGCCATCTTAAATACTTGGGAAGATACCTTTTTTTCAGGATTCCCCAAATTTACCACTCCATAATCATATTCCCCATTCATCAAATCTATCTTATAAATCACTAAGAAAAGTCCATGTCTAACTTCTTCTTTTTTACCCAACACTTTACCTTTAAATCCTTTGGCATCCTTTTCCTCTAATAGGACAACCGGAACGGAAAAATACATGTATTTTCCATCATCAGAAATAACAAATTCTGTTTTACCTCCTATATTGAAAGGCATGTTTATAACAATCTCTTCCCCTTGTTGTTGAAGCTCTTTGTTAAATATTTTAATGTGCAAGGAGTGAAAGCTTTCCCGCTCATTAACAATATTTGAAATACTATAGATTACCGCAAATTTATCTTCACTTATTTTCTTAAAAGATATATTGGTAATAGACGTTGCCCCAGGTATTGTATTAAAGAAAGAAGCAGCATTAAAATATTTCCACTTTGCTACTTTTTCTGAGGCAATTTTAATCTTTTGTTTTCTTTCAAGTTTCAACTCTGTGTTGTAAACCTTAACAAGAAGAAACTTATCCAAGAATTCAAAGTCCTTATCTTCTTTATCCTCTTTAACCTCCCCATATGTATAAAATAGTAGTACCCTATCAGAAAATGCTATATAACTAAGGGGTCCTTGAAACCGGGACAAATCAATTCCCTCTTTTTCTTTTATATATTGGGCATATTTAATAACACTGGACATAGAAGGTGTTTTTGATTCTTGTTCCACATATTCTGCTACATAACTGGCACTAAGCAATTTTGTCGGTCCACTTTCACCATTACATGCTATAAAACTAGTCCATTTACTACTATATATAGGTCCATGGGCAAACGGTCCTTTATATTGTGAGTAAAAATAACCGCATATTTTGTCATCCATTTTAAACACACTAATTGGTATGTTCTTGATTTTTGACTTAATATAAGTTTGTTTCACAAATTTATTAGTATAGGATACTACAGATTGCAAGTCATGCAAGTAAAACTTGCTAAATGTAATCTCTTGAGCGTTAGTAAAACTAAACAATTTCACGAATGCAAAACCAATTGCCATTTTTCCACCCAGACCTCTCATCTTAGTGTTATTTTATTGTTATCCAAAGTTCTGCTTGACGAGCGAAGTAACTATTTATATACTTCTTTGCTTGAGCGGAATTTTTTATATCTTTAACAATAAATGACACTAAAAATGGGGGAAATAGCAAGCCTATCATATACTGAAATATCTTGCCATATACAGGAGTTATAACTTTTTGGCCTATGATATACCCTTTAACAGGAATTTTTTTATTGTTCTTTCCCACTGCGTATAAAAACTCAACATAGATTAAGCCTAAGCTTCGCTCTTCCTTTAAAACTCCATAAACCTTTGAGCCTTTTGTCAAAATAACATTTCCCTTGTCATCAACAACATCTTGAATCACAGTTGCTAAAACAACAGCTCCCTTTTTTGCCGATTTAGGTAAACTGCTACGTAATTTAATTTTAACAGGAGTATTCGTATTTTCAGCAAGTGCCCAATTGCTAACTATGGCAAATACCAATACAAGACTCCAAATTAACAACCCCTTGCCCCTCATTTTCTTCTTTTTTAGAACAAAATTAATACAAAACAACATAACCTAAGTTACGACTCAAAATTTGAATGTAATGAGCTGTACTGCAGTGAATTATGCTTCAATTTGAAATGCATATTTTGGGAAGTAAAAAGCACCATAGTTTACAAAATTGCCTGCAAGTCAGTAAATTATGCCTAGATGTGGTCTTGCATGACAAAACGTCTATAAACACAGTATAATCAAGGAATTTATAAAATGTCTTAACCGCAATGCATTTTAAAATATAAACAAAATAGGTGTGTTACAGACAGTTAACTGCAATTTAGGGTTCGTAACTTGGGTATAACTCAAATTACGGAACATGAATTGCGGTCAATACCAATAGTATCAAGGGATAAACTAACATTGTACCAATAACCATTCGGACTTCTTGAAATCAGGGGAGAAAGCTAAAAAGCAATTCCCATATAAAGCCTCAGTATAACATCTAACACAAAAGAGACATTAGTAGAAGTTTGTTTGTCCTTTGTCGTTTTAACATTTAAGATACCCATTCCTAAGCCCCAATCAGTGGTCATATAGAACCTGGCACCGCCCAAATGGAGTCTGCCCCAAGGACTTCTATAAACAGCGGCTATCTCAAGCAATTGGACATCATATTGGGTTATTTTTACAATAGTTTCATAGTCAATGCCATTCCATTTTTGATAGTTTGTTTCCTCATATCCACCTCCTTGTGCATATCTCAAGAACACGCTCCAAGCTCCATCTGAAACTAATTTGCCCATTCTACCAAAAATAATTCCTCCTTCAAAAGCAAATGAATTCTTATTATTGATAATTATGCCCTCAATCATATCGGATATATATGTCTCATCTTGGGCAAGTACAACATAATTTACGGGGATAAAAAAACCAACTGCGTCGACCCCTAATATAGATGCGTTTGATTTAGAATATGCAAATCCTGCAAATAAGGTAACTTTTTTTAAACTATAGTCAAGCCTGAGATAAGGACCTAGCATATATAGTAAGAAGAAGGGGTCTGTTGAAATTGATATCTTCATATCTGGATAGGTACCGCTTGCCTTTTTGTCAACAGGAGTGTTGGCTTCCTTCTTGGATAATATTAACTCCGGCAAATTCTTAGGGATGTATTTCTCATCTTTGTTCAGGTGTAACTCTTGTGCAAAAGCATTAGCACCTAAACCTACCCAAATCCCAATTATGAGTGCTATCCTATTCATCTTTCCTATGAGTTTTTAATTGGCTATTGTGCTTTTATAATGACAACATACGGAATCAACTGTTCCACTTGTGAATCAATTTTTTGCGTGCTTATGGTTGATTCATTAGGAAGATTTAAATTATCAATCAAGTCAAGCAATGTTACAAACGAAGACGCTTTAACTACATAAGAAGCGTTCTCAGCAATCTTGTGTTTTGCGGTTAAAATGCCTATTAGATTACCATTTTCGTCAAATACCGGTGCCCCACTGTAACCGGGTGCTGCTGGTATAGTTGTTTGATATTGTGATGGGTCGTTCTCATAGCCCACTTTTGAACTAATTTTTCCGTCTTGGAATTTTATTGACTTGCCCATTCCTGCATGCACTAAAGGAAAGCCTAAAGTGTAGACATAGGACCCCAGGGGTAGTATACCACTTTTTTTGATAGCATAAGGAACGTATGCAGGAATAGCCATTGGACTATCAGTTTTAAGAATTGCAATGTCCAATTTCTCATCTTTATAGAGGATTTTTGCAGGAATATTAGCCTTTTCTTCGCTTTCCTCCATTAATGTTACATATATCTTTGTTGCATCTTCAACGACGTGGAAGGCAGTGAGCACGTGAAAAGAATCCAGAATTAGTCCTGAGCCGAAGAAACGAGCGGCTATATCGCCCTCTTTCTTCAACAATAACTTGTATCCTAAGGCAAATTCATCAACAGCCATAGCAGAATGACCACTCACAATAAATCCAAAGTTCTTTCCTTCCAGAGGAACCGCCCGATTAGTCAATTCAACATATCCGTTTACATAAACTTTTATGCTTCTATCTGTCTGAACTATTTTAACATCGTTAAAATCCTTAGGATAATAGCTGAATACTGGCACAGACCTAACAATATAGTATGTTTGAGCTTCGTCCACGAAACCCAGAGATAAGTTGCCATCGTTATCCAGCAGAAACCAACCATAGTTATCCCAGTCCTCAAATAAAAAGATTAATCCCATTGACCTACCTTTCGTTAATTTCATTTTGGCATGGATAATCATTTCGTCTGGCTCCTTAGGCATATCAAATTCTATGTATCTTGACATTCCACTGTCAGTGTATGCTTCCAAAACAAAAACTCCATCCTCTAAGTAGGATTTTCCCTTTGAACTTTCATATAGTTCAAACTGGAATCCTAATGGTTCCTCAAAGTTTTCAACAACTAAAATATCTTTCACTTCCAATTCTTCATCTTTATCATTTTGCTGACCATAAATTGAAAGGTTTGACACACTCAATGAAAACATTAACACTTGCCACACTAAGTAAGTGAAAAATGGAACGTATTTCCTAGCTACCATTTTTAAGTTGTGTTTTAGGCGCTGCTAAATTAATTAGTATTTCACAAACGTGCATATCTTTGCTTATTATGAAGCAAGTATTTCTCTTTCCGTTTGGAAAGGTTATTAACGATAAAGAACAGAATCGTATAAAAGAGGCATTTGAAGAGTTTGCTTGTCAATGGAAAGACCACGGCGAACAAGTGCATATGCAATTAGAGTTCCCTTACAGTTCATTATTGTTAATTAAGGCGTGGAAAAATAGTGGTGGACGCATTGACGGCTGTGCCCAGGACCAACTATTTAGGTTTGTTAAGCAACTCGGAGACCATCTCCAATTACCCCTTCTGAGATTTGACTTAATCCCTGTGATAGAAAACCAATCCGTTAAGTTCTACACACTCATTGAACTGAGAAAAAATCTCCAGATAGGTAAAATATCTCCACAAACCCCGATAGTACTATTTTCTGTAAGGAAAGAGGAGGAATGGGAACAGATGCCGGTGCCCCTTAAGGAAACAGCAATATATAAGCAGTTAATTGAATGACTTCGTTATAACCAAAGATATGAAGAAAAGGGTTGCTATTCTTGGTGCTACGGGGTCCATAGGACAACAAACCATAGACGTTATTAGACAATTCCTTGAACTATTTGAAATAGTGGCATTAACAACTAACTCCAATGTAGAGTTGCTTTGGAAATATACATGCGAATTCAACCCGAGATATTTAGGAGTTTCAGAACAGGCTTATGCTACAGCCCGAGAATTATTATGTAACAGCGAGTCTGCTTTACTATCTGGGAAAGACTATCTTTCAACCATAGCAACCCTTCCAGAGGTGGACATTGTTGTAGTTGCAGTGGTTGGCTTCGCAGGGTTAGAACCAACTATCAAAGCCCTTGAAGC
>JAJRPU010000144.1 GCA_024280615.1 Bacteroidota bacterium
AATAAAAAACAAAGTTCCCGTAGCGGGGAAAGAACGATTGCTTGACCCGTTCGCTGATAATGATATCTACATGAAAGGTGCTTGGATATTACACACTCTTAGGTCCATACTAAACAATGATTCGCTGTTCTTTACGTGGATACACGAAATACAAAAGCGATTTTACCATTCCCATGCTTCAACACAGGACCTGCTGAACCTATTGATGGAACTGGATTACGCAACAGTCAAAGAAAAACAAATCTCATATATATGGGAAAAGTACCTTATTCAGGAATCCAAAGTGCCTGTGCTATATATCACTAAGAAAAATGAAAAGGGTTCAATTGTGCTTAAATACTCTTGGAAAAACTGGGGCTTGCCCTTTTCCATATCTTTTGAAGGACAAACTCTCAATTTCATGGCAGAAAAAGGAGTTATAACTCTTGACAAAGACATTGACCTTGACAAACTCAGGAAAGCCATTGAAGCAAGGTTTCTCGTCTATGTGCCTTAATTTAGCAACAAATAAGAGAAATTGAACTTGAGAGGTATTATAGCCATTCTGACGGGGGGCATCCTTCTTTCGGCTTGTTCAGTGACCAGAATAGTGGAACCAATTCCTCAGGGAAGACAGGAGGTGCAGTTCAGTTTGGGCGGTCCACTGATTCATCTCTTCGGAACAACAATTCCAACGCCCTTGACCTCTGTGGCTTATAACTATGGATACAGGGACAACCTGACCCTCTCAGGGGGACTAAACATCACTTCCCTCGCATTCGGAGTTATCCATCTTGACCTCGGTGCCACTTACGGACTCTGGAAAGATTCCCTTAAATCAGGATATGCAGGACTGTCAATAAGACCATCTTTTTACCTGACAACTGATATCTACCGGTGGCAAACACGGTTCTTCCCTCAATTTGACATTATGGGATATTACCGTATAAATAAGCATCTTGTTTATGGTGGAATAGTTAATTTTTTTGAACTAAAGAGGACACGTGCACACAATCTTACCCAACCAAAAATCTGGTTCTGGAACCCAACCATAGGATACCAGTTTGAATCGGAGAAGTGGCGGTGGCAGATGGAACTCAGGTGGCTTGCCCCAGACGTCAGGTCTGACTATCGGGTTCCTGACTATGTGCAACCGTTCGGAAAGCCAAACGGTACAATAGGATTCTATATTGGCATAACAAGAAAAATTAACTGGTGATGCGAAAATTAATTGCTGTCGGAGTTTTAGTCGGATTAATGACCTTTTCCTGTGCCAGACTTGACAGTTTTCTGTTTAACCCATACAAAACAGATGAATATAAACTTGATGACTACGATGGCAAACTGCAATTTAGGCTCGGTCCAGAATTTGACATCCCACAGGATAAAATCCATTTGTTCTCAACCACTTCGCAAGGATATAAGATTTGGGGCATATACATTGGGGACACAACAACCATCTCTTCTGATACTGTAATCCTTTATTGCCACGGAAATACAGGACATATAGATTACTACTGGCAACGGGCTAAACTGCTTGCCCACGTGGGCGGTAAACTTCGCTATGGAGTCCTAATCTTTGATTATCGGGGATATGGCAAGAGCGAAGGAGAACCAAGTGAGGAAGCCATATATGAAGACACCAAGGCGATGATGCAGTGGCTTAAAGACAGGGGATTAACTGGTGATAGGTTAGTTATCTATGGCTATAGCATGGGCACTGCCCCCGCTACTTACTGGTCCTCTCACGAAGGACCCCTGACACCACGATGGCTAATCCTTGAAGCCCCCTTCGCTTCCGCTGAACTAATGGTTCAGGATGGTGCGTATTTCGTTCTGCCAAAGCAATATGTTACAGACTTGGAAATCAACAATGCCGAATGGATTAAGAACGCTAAAGCCCCATTGCTATTATTCCATGGAACAGAAGACAAATTGCTCGCTCTTGACCCGCATGGTAAAGCAGTGTTTGACAACCATCCCGGACCTAAAAAGGCTGTCTTTGTGGAGGGAGCCACGCATAGCGACGTGCCTGTAATCCTTGGAATTGAAGCATACATCTCCGAAATATACAACTTCATAAAGTCGTATTGACCTATGGATTTGTTTATTGGACCTCGGAGACGACTTGTTGAGTATCTCAGAGAAAAAGGAATCTCTGATGAACGGGTTCTTAAAGCAATTGAAAATGTTCCAAGGCATCTGTTTGTTTCTGAGGCTATGCAGGCATACGCCTACGATGACACAGCCCTGCCAATAGGATACGGACAAACTATTTCTCAACCCTACACAGTGGCTTTCATGCTTGAAAAACTAAAGGTGGAGCCCGGACATAAAGTTTTGGATGTGGGCACTGGAAGTGGCTATCAAGCTGCCCTGCTTGCCGAACTCGGAGCAGACGTCTATTCTATTGAACGAATTTATCCCCTTTACGAAGAAGCGAAAGAAAGACTGGCAAACCTTGGTTATGATAATGTAAAAGTATTTTATAGAGATGGTTGGATAGGACTACCTGAATACGCCCCTTATGACAGGATAGTGGTTGCCGCCGCAGCACCTCAACCGCCCGAAAAACTACTCAAACAACTCAAAGTAGGAGGCATTATCATCATTCCTATCGGAGATCAATATTTTCAAAAACTCGTGAGAATTCAGCGAGTTGACGAAGACCAGTATGATAAAGAAGACCTTGGACCATTCGTCTTTGTACCCCTTAAAAAGGGTAAAGAATAATGGAAAAAATATTTAAAACTTTAAATGTTGTTTCACATCCAATTTTTTTGCCACTCTATTGGTTCCTTGCCGAACTGCTTTGCAAAAAATGGTACGTTGGCACTGAATTTTTATATATATACTTGGAGTATTACGGAATAGCCTTAATGGGGTTGGTAGTCTTGCCTGCTATTTTTTTCTACATCGCTCATTTGTTTAAACTTGTTAACATAACCAATCCTTCAAGGTCAGAACGAATAATACTACTACTTGCAATGGTGCTTGTTTATTCAACTTTCCTTGTGTCAACATATTTGCATTTGCGAGAGGGCAATTCATTAATAGATGAACTGCTTGGGAATCTTATAATGCTTGTGTCCCACGCATTTGTCGTTGTCTCAACTC
>JAJRPU010000145.1 GCA_024280615.1 Bacteroidota bacterium
CTATAGTTATCCAAGAAGACAACCCAAAATTCAGTTCCCATGGTCGTTTGAGCCCTCAAATCGGAGGTTAACATGAAAGCCAAACCAAACAACATCACTATCACAGTCCTCATAGGGACAGATTTAAGTTATGTCGTCTTTTACAGCAAATTTACAAAAAAATTTATTTAATCCACAAAAACAAAACCAACACTCATTTAATGTAGACTTTCACTGCTTGTAGCCTACAACTTTCATCTATTGCCAGGTGGGCAACCATGCATTCAACTGAGCTGTTAATGTGTCTGCCGTATAATTATCAACAGCCATAAAGAAAAGCGGTTCCCGGTCTATTTTTGTCATTACACCACAGTAAAGTTGGTATGTTTTTCGTTAGGAACCCTATGCATAATTACTCAAGCCCGTCCGCAATTTTGAACAACAGTCAATAAACATTTGCTTAGCGTTCTGATTAAGGTTTTGCGGGTCTACTGGAAAGGCAATGATAAGTGTTTAAGGCTTTTTGCATTTATTACCCAAGTTAACAAGCAACTCTTTCAAGTATGCAAAGGCAGATAAATTAGATAAAAGTAGAACTGTTGTGAACAAAGACATTATTATTATTTTCATAAAGTGGAACTTTTGAAATAGGTATGCAAACGATGTGCCATCTCCCCACAAAATGATAGTAACAAAGTGAATAATAACCTATAGAAAAGTATCTAATTTGAATAAATTGCAATTATGGTTGCAAGATTTTTTGATAAATCACTTGTCCGTCGGACAATTTGATTAAAAGGTGCATGATTTGATAATTGGACGGAATAGTGATAGGGCTTTGAAAAAAGGTCTGAATTATTTTTCCATCTGTTGTTATGAAGGCTACGTAATCAAAATCGGTCGTAATAAACAACTTGTCATGAATTATTTTTATAACTTTGTCCATAGTGGATTCTGGGCGGGAATTGATTATATTGCATGTGTTTTGAAGCACTGGTGTTATTGTGTCCGTAACGTTCCCTGAAAGTCCAATGACGAAATGTCCTGTTCCGGGGTTTTTAACTGATAGTGTGGCATATCCGTCTGTTGGACTGCCCATCGTGTTTACATTTGCTGGAATCTGTTGCCAAGGAGCTGATGCTGATGGTCTCCAGAAGACTTGCAATGCCCTTTCGTCCGATGGAACAAGCCAATCAAGATGTGCCGAAGAGCCGATTGAACGCATGTTGAAGGTGAAAGTCAATGCATCAACTATGTCAAAGGGGGCTTGGACTGTCCAGAAATGGTTTGGGGACAGTTGGATTCCCGAGGGAAGTGGATATGCCGTTCCGGGTGATGCGAAATGATGTGTAACTAAATATGGCTTATTTCCCGAAGTTTTTACTGTGATATGTCCCGATGCCCATTGGATTGAGGTGTCGGCAATTTTTCTCACTGAGGCGTCCAAAGTGGGTTGTTCAAAGTTCAAAGTCAGGAAAGTTGGTTGTGTGCTCAAAGAAAAAACAACCTTATTGCAACCCGGCAGTACAAAAACTTTTTTACGATACAGGACTGAACCTGACTCATCAAGGGCATATATATAAACGGGCATGGGAATTGGTACTGGCTGGTCAGGTCCATATCTTGTCCGATATATTGTTGCGGTGCAGGTTGCTCCATCACAGTTCCATGAGTCAAGCCATAGGGTTGGATAGCCACTTCTGGAAACGTAAATTTCATAGAATCCGGGTGGTACTGTTGTGGTGTCCGTGGGCACTAGTCCCGTAAGTATTGATAGCAATTGCTTGGAAGTGAGTGCTTGCAGGGAATAATTTTCAAAAAGGAATCTGAGACGATTTCCGAATGAGGCTAGTGCATTACTGGTGTCCTCATTTCCGTTTATCCATAGCCTTAACGTATGAACTATGAGGGCTCCCTTTTCATAGGCGTGTATGCCATAGGTTGCATTATGAGGTATGCTATCAAGCCTGACCCATTCACCGTCTCTAATATGTGCGGTTCTCATCAATTCATCAAGAGTTTCCTGCCAGTTCCAACCGTTCCCGTTGTGTTCAAGCCAGAGGTGTTCTGCATAGGAAGCGAATCCTTCGTTGAGCCACATGTGTCGTTCTGTGCCGGCAGTAATGTTATCCCCAAACCAGTGATGGGACAATTCATGAGCGATAATGTATTCGTATTGCAACGTGCCATCAACTAAAAACCGTGAATAACTAATGTTTGTGGGGTGTTCCATTGCTCCACCTGTGAAGGGAACTAGATTAAACCCTATTCTTGGGAAGATGTCTTGTCCGAAATAGTGTTCCCAGAGACGATGGATTTTACGAAGGTTTCTAAAGGAAGATTTGGCTTTTGTTGTGTCCTGAGGCAATGCTGCTATCATAACTGATTTGGGTCCGTTCAATGTGTAGAATGTATCTGAAATGATATGATATGGTGCGGTTGCTATGCTGACTAAATAAGCGGGAATAGGGATATTTAAAGAATAATTCCAAATTGAGTCAAGTGAGGGGAATGTATCTAGTTCTCCAGAGGCGAGGGCTACCCACCCATTGGGAACATGTGCTTCAATGGACACGGTAAATTTTTCTGCTATGGTATCTGGACAGGGGAACCAAGCCCTTCCAAAACTATGTGGTTTAACTGCGAACCCAACGCCGATATTATATGCATATGAGTTAGTGAAATAGAAGCCGCCCCAACCAGATGGGTCAGTGGCAGGCGAACCACTATAAAAAATGACGAATGAATCCAAAGTGTTACTCCAAGGGCATGAGATCCACACAACATCAGGCGTTTGCCTTCCATACTGACAATGCTGATTAGCATATATGACACTATCTATTGTCAATCCAGAAGAGAGATTCAAAACAAGAGTGTCAGGAAGGTTTTCAATGTGCCATTTAGCGACTCCCTCTATCTGCCTTGCCGAAACATTAATGAACAACTTTAGGTCAATGTGCTTCCAATCTGTTTGCTGGGCTTGAACGGCATGAGCAACTGATAGAGCCAATGGGACAAAGCAACCAACTATGACACGTCTTTGCATAACATCAACAAAATTACGATTTAGATTCAGAGGACACAGAGTTCCTCTATAAAAAAACACAGTGAGCACAGAGCTGGGATCACTGGATACAGAGTCTTCTATTGAATAATTCGGGTTTAAAAATCAGCAATATCTTTGCATTTATGAGAGTTGTTGAGATATTAGGCTATTATGTTCGTGGTTTTTTGATGGGCTTGGCTGATTCAGTGCCGGGCATTTCAGGGGGAACGATAGCATTTGTTACTGGAATATACGCCAAACTGATTGATAATCTTTACATAATCTCAGAATTCTTTAAGAAACATTTATGGAAACTTAAATTCAGATTTTTGTTCAAAGAGTTAGACTGGCTGTTTTTAATTTTTTTAGGTGCAGGCATTATTTCTGCTGTCATTGTAATGGGTCATACTATGGTTATGTTATTGGCTAGCCATCGGGCTATGGTGTGGGCGACGTTTGCCGGGTTGGTAGTTGGTTCGCTCTATGTAGTGGCTCGAGAAGTTAAATTTTCTTTGCGTGTACTATTAGCAGGGACTGTTCCGGGTTTTGTGCTTGGTTTCTTGATAATGTCTTCAGGGGTTAGTCACTTGCCCAACACTGCACTGAATGTGTTTATTGCTGGTGCTATAGCCATCTGTGCTATGATTCTTCCTGGAATTTCTGGCTCCACTGTGTTAGTTATACTTAACCAATATGAACACATAATGAGCCTAATTAAGATGATTAGTTCTAATCCCTTTGATTCTCCCATTTGGGCGTATATTCACATTGGTGCTTTTCTGTTGGGCATCCTAATAGGTCTCTTATCTTTCGTTAGGTTACTTCATTACCTCCTCAAGAAGGCGTACAATTGGACTATGGCTACGCTCACCGGCTTAATGGTCGGCGTGTTGCCTGTGTTCTGGCCTTGGATGGAAAATGGAAAGTTTGTGCTACCTGCCGAAGGTGAGGTGTTATATGCCACTCTTCTTTTTGTTGCAGGTGCTATATTCATTATTGTGTTGCAACGGATTTTGCCTGCTGATAAAATGTAATTTTTGCTATCTTTGAAATGTGCGTAAAAATTATTAATGCGTATCAACAGATTTCCCAAGATGGCTGCCCTTCAGAAGTTCAGGGCATTGAAGTTGGGCTATCCGGAAGAAGAGGCTGAGGCTATAGGGATTGCTGAAGCGGTTAAATATGCTATTTTCAAGAGGCTGGCTCATTCAGAAAGGAAATACAGGGAAGCAGAACGGAAAAAATTCACCGAGCGATACAAGGACCTTGACTGGAAAAAGTATTCCGTGTTCAAACTGGCTGCCTTGAATGGCAAACCCTTCGTTGCTGGAAAAGTCTATACACCATCTGACTACAAGAGAGAAATTTTCATTAAGTGGGGCGACGAAGTAGGGCGACAAATAGAAAAATGGGCAAAGGAAATCATTGAGAAGGTGCCAGAAAAAATCTTGAAAGATGAGCAGAAGTTTTTTAGGCTTGTTTGGGTTCCTCATAGGGACGACCTTATTATTGACGAGCCAACCAATTAAGGGACAGGCAAATTTGAGTCTGCCCGTTGCAGGGGCTGTTACAGACTCATCACTACAACTATTCTGGTTCTGTACTCCTGACAGTGTATTTACTATACATTTTGAAGGTTCTGGATATGACTTTTATGACACGATTCAATGCAATTCAGATAGCACATTGAAGTGGCAGAGCCCAAAGTTATTACCAAATGCCAAGCACAACATAACTGTATTACACAATTCGGACACAATAAAGCATTTAAGTATCAGGACATTTCCTCGTGGCGATACCGCTCATGTTAAAATTGCTTTTGGCTCATGCCTTGACATTACTGACTCTGTCTTCCTCGCTGTCCAAGACCATAGTCCAAACGTATTCTTATTCCTTGGCGACTGGGACTATCCAGACAGGGGCTATCGCCTTCAAGATACTGTATTCTTTGCCGACTCGTTCCATGTAGTTAAAC
>JAJRPU010000146.1 GCA_024280615.1 Bacteroidota bacterium
ATCCCGAGTTACGCAGGGTAAAGGTCAAGAAAGCCAGTTTTATCAAGTGTTTTGGTTGATTTTGTCTTGTTTTGCGTAATGAAAAGTTGAGTATGACCCTGACAATCCTTCTGCTAATTCTAAATTTTGTCTTATCTTTGCATTATGAATACACTGCCATGCCCAGACCAAAAAAGAAACATAAGGGACTAAGTAAGCCAAGATTAAGATTGGAAACTATGAAGAAACGATACAAAAGAAAGATTTGCACACATTGCTATATATCATCAGTTCAGTGGTATGGCGATGCAGGATAAACCCAAAGCCTGTTGAAATTTTTCGGTTCTTCTTGTTTGCCTTAAACCGTATGTAAATGAAACATTTTCTGCCTCTCTACTTATTCCCTCGTAAAAAGTATTTCCGCTTCATCGGCTCAGCATTTTAGCCGAGCCACACCTGACCCAGTGGCTGCTATTTGTGCTCAAATTTATGCCCAAACACTAAATTTAAATCTCCCTGCAAATCAGTATGTTATTCTTTATGTTTTATCATTTTTATCGTGAAATGTGACCCGGCTGGGGATCGAACCCAGGACCCCCGCCTTAAAAGGGCGGTGCTCTACCGACTGAGCTACCGGGTCAACTCCTTTCCTCACGGTGACCCCGGCAGGATTTGAACCTGCGGCCTCTGCCTCCGGAGGGCAGCGCTCTATCCAGCTGAGCTACGGGGCCCCGCTTACTGATTGCTATAACAAACCCTTTCCCTGTTAAGTTCCCATTTCACTTATGTTAAAATGTGTTAATTTTAACCTTTGCTATGGATCTTTTCAAACGGTTGTGTGCGGTCTGGTTCAAAATGCAGGGCTGGAAGGCAGTTGGACAAATCCCTGCACACATAAAAAAAGGAATCATAATTGGTCCTGGACACACCAGTAACTGGGATTTTGTATACGCGATGGGAGCAATGCACATTCTTAATATAAATGCCAAATTTACTATCAAGAAAGAGTGGTTTTTCTTCCCTATGAACCTGTTTTTCATGTCCCTTGGGGGCATTCCCGTTGACCGGCGTGGCTCAGGAAAAAACAAAGAGTCCCTGACCGATGCCATGGCTCGCCTGCTCAAAGAAGCAGAACGACTTTTTATCCTCGTTACTGTTGAAGGTACTCGTAAAAAAGTTGAAAAATGGCGAACTGGATTTTACTACACTGCCCTTAAAGCTCAAGTGCCTATACTTGTTGGATTCATGGATTATGCTAAGAAAGAAGCAGGAATTAAGGGCATTATATACCCATCAGGAGACTACAAAAGCGATGTTAGAAAGATAATTAAGATGCTACGAGGCGTCACTCCTAAATACCCGGAGCAAGCCTGTCTTAACCCACGCCTTGATGATTAAACTTCTCAAAACAATAGCAGGACATACAGCTATCTACGGCTTGGGAACCGCCCTTGCCAGGCTACTCAACTACCTACTTGTTCCCTTTTACACTCGTTGGTTTCTGCCAGAGCAATACGGCATAGTCGTTGAATTATATGCCTATGCAGGATTCCTGTTCGTCATACTTACTCATGGGATGGAGAGTGGTTTTTTACGATTTGCAGGAAAACGCTTATCCTCTCTAAATTCCACATTTTCAACGGCATTTAGTAGCGTGTTGGGGGCAAGTGCTACCTTGTTATTGGCAGTTTCTCTTTTCAAGAATCAAATAGGCTTGCTGACTGGATATCAAAACAAATATCACTTTATTGTTATGCTTTCGTTTATATTAATCTTAGATTCGCTAAGTGCCCTGGGCTTTGCCCATTTAAGACTTGAAGGAAAAGCATTGAAATACGCTATTATTAGGCTTTTCTCTGTTGGAGTAACTGTCATATTAAATTTTGTGTTTTTTCTCTTTGTTATTCCATTTGAATTTTCCCTTCTTGAAGGTTGGTTGGTGGAATATGTGTTCGTTGCCAATATGATAGGGAGTCTGCTTGCTCTTGTTTTGGCTGTTCCATGGAAAATCTTAACTTTTCCATCATGGACCCTGTGGATACAAATGGTAAAATTTGCTCTGCCACTAATGATAATGGGCATCATCGGAATGATAAATGAAGTTGGGGACAGGCTAATGCTTAAATGGTGGTATACAGGCAGTGTGTCAGAGAAGATGCATGCTGTGGGGGTCTACGGTGCGGTGTATAAGTTGGCTATGTTATTAACTCTCTTTTTGCAGGCGTTTAGATATGCCGTGGAGCCTTTTTATTATCGGATTTCTGGACGTCCAGACCACAAGCGAATAATGTCGTTTTTCTTTAATGTATTTTTAGTTGCCTCTATGACTCTTGTCCTGACAGTAATTATGTTCATTGATTGGTTCAAGTTGATTATTGACTCAAGATATTATGAAGGTCTAATCGTGGTGCCAATACTTGCTTTCGCAAACCTGTCTCTGGGACTTTACTTTCTCGCATCATTCTGGTATCGGCTCACTGGAGAAAGCATGTGGGGAGTAAAGTTTTCGCTAATCGGTGCCATTATCACAGTGGTGGTTAACTATTGGGGCATCCCGAAGTGGGGCTATGTAGCGTCTGCTGTGGCTACCCTGCTGGCATACTCATCAATGCTTATTATGGCTCTAATCATAGGACAGGTCAAATATCCAGTTCCATATAGATGGAAATCTATTTTTTTAATTTTAACAATTAGTATACTTACCCTGATTGCATTTTATATCGCACGTATGTTTATGTATGAACAGGTTGTCTGGTTTTCTTTTGTCTTACTAACCTGTTTTCTTGTCATAACTTTGCCAATTGCGGGACTGAAATTAAAACATATAAGAGATGTCTTGGGATTCAATACTGGCACTACTGACTCTGACGGGGCTTGAGATAGCTCTCGGCGTGGATAATATAATCTTCATTTCCCTTCTTTTGACTGGCTTGAGTGAAGAAAAGGCTCGCAGATATAGGATTCTGGGCATTTCCCTTGCTGTGATAGCACGTCTCATATTACTCTTCTTCATCGTGGAACTCATCAGTCTGGACCAATATAATCTATTTTCTCTGTTAGGACACGATTTTTCTGTTAAAGACCTTGTCTTGCTTGCAGGTGGCGGATTCCTGCTGTATAAAGCCACTTGGGAGATTCATCATCATACTACACGTCAGAAGGAAGAGAAAAAGGGAAAGGTAATCAAAACAGGGTTTTGGCTAATTATTCAAATCATTTGGGTTGACCTTGTCTTCTCAGTGGATTCGATACTAACAGCTGTTGCATTAACTCAGGAAATTTACATAATGGCTATTGCTATCGTAATAGCAATGATTGTTATAGCAATCTTTAGTGTTCCACTGGGTAGATTTATAGACAGGAACCCATCATTGCTAATGCTTGCCCTTGCTTTCATCTGGACAGTGGGTCTGTTGCTTGTTCTGGAAGCCTTTGGAACACACGTCCCACGTCAATATGTTTATGTAGCACTTGCTTTTTCTTCCGCGGTGGAATTCCTGAACATTCGGGCTGGGCATAGAAGACGTCTCAAAAAAAGTAAAACTAGTGATTGTGAAAACACATAGTTACTTAGCAATATTTTTGCCATTATTTATTCTGTTCAGTTGCGCACAACCCCAAAATACAAATGTTTGCAATGACCTGATGCCTGATTCCACATTTGCATTGATGTTGAAGGACATATACCTGATTGAAGCATTTGGAGACACTATAAACAAGGCAGGAATGTATAAAACACTATTGGCAAAATACAATCTGACCATTGACTCTTTTGATACTATTGTGAAATGTTATATGTTCAACACAACACTTATGGAAAAAGTCAACCAACAGGTGATATATTCCCTTGCTGACGACACGGTCATTATTCGGAACCAAACTAAATAAAGACACAGTTCATTGTAATGAAACCCTTTAATAATCAGAAAGATGAGTGTGGAAAGACCTGAAGGTGCTGGTGCCAATAATCCACAAAACCAACCAGACAAGCAAGAGATACAAAAAACAGTTAATCCAATTGAACTGAAAGACAAAATAATTGAAGCCCTAAAGACAGTATATGACCCCGAAATTCCAGTTGATATATATGAGCTTGGTTTGGTATATGACATTCAGGTTAAACCAGACGGGAGCGTGTATATCCTGATGACTATGACAACGCCGTTTTGTCCTGTGGCAGACATATTGCCACAACAGGTGAAGGAACGAGTCGGAGCGATTGAGGGAGTCAAGGATGTTGAAGTTGAGATAACATTTGACCCGCCGTGGACACCAGATAGGATGTCCGAGAAGGCAAAGGCTGAACTGGGTATGTTCTAAATTAAGTGCTTTACCATATCTTTGTAATTTAGAATGAGTCCAGATAAGCAAGAAGTTGGAATATTAACAAATCAACAAAAACATAAGTTACTAACTGTTCAGGAAATACCTGATTACCTCACTAGACAACTAAAGCCCTTAGGGATATATGAAGGGGCATACGTTTGCATTTTGCGATATGCACCAGTGGGTGGTCCTATTATTGTTGCCACACCAACCCACGTGGTTGCTATCTCAAAGGACATAGCGAACCAAATAAAGGTAAGAACGGAGGAGAATGAGTAGTACTGTAGCATGCCATACGGAACCTAATATAGTTAAGGGAAAGCAGACATGGGTCTTGATAGGTCCACCTAATAGCGGAAAATCATCCATATTCAATAAACTTACTGGACTTCATCAGAAAGCGTCTAATTTTCCGGGTGTAACGGTAGATGTAGTTACTGGCACACTCAAAGGAAGTAAAAACCTTGTTTTGTCTGACCTTCCGGGGACATATTCTCTGAAGGGACCTGGGGAAGAGGTTCGTGTTGTTAGGGAGACCTTAGAGGCATTAAATCTTGCAGGAGTTGTTTTTATTTTGCCTGCTGACAGGCTTGAAAGCGGGCTTTTGCTTCTGGAGGAATTGAGGGAGCTATATGATGGGAAAATCATTATTGCCCTGACCATGGTTGATTTAGCCCGCAAGAAAGGCATTCATGTGGACCAGGCATCTCTGGAGAAGATGCTGGGCATACCTGTTGTTCAGGTGCACGGTAGGACAGGGTTTGGAATAGCCCAATTGCAGAAAAAAATAATTTTTGAGAATTTGCCAATTGTATGTAAGAACTGTCCATGGGCACCTTTTGAAATAGCCAGTCAGGTGTCCACAAGGCATGAGGGAGCCCAACACACTCGCTTGACCCTTCTGCTTGACAATTTTATACTTCATCCGGTGTTGGGGTATGTATTTATGTTCCTTGTTCTGTTTATAATTTTTCAGGCGGTTTTTGTTTTTGCAGAGCCAATGATGGCTTTCGTGGAGAATCTGGTTTTGCAAGTACACCTTTTTGTTGAGAACACCTGGGGCAGGAACCTAATAACCCGCTTTATAGGCGACGGACTACTGACAGGCATCGGTAGCGTCCTCGTCTTCGTTCCGCAAATAGCTATACTCTTCTTCCTTATCACCCTTCTTGAAGACACGGGATATCTTTCCAGAATGAGTGTTCTGAGCGATTCCTTGTTTAGGAAATTAGGTATGGAAGGGCTAAGCATTGTCCCTTTGCTTAGTGGGTTTGCCTGTGCGGTGCCAGCAATAATGTCAACAAGAATAATTAAAAACAAGAGGAGACGACTGATTACTATGTTCGTAACACCGCTAACCAGTTGTTCCGCCAGATTGCCTGTATATCTACTCATTGTTGGCATATTGATTCCCAATGTATATGTGGGACCTATTCAACTACAGGGGCTTGTCCTGTTCGGGATATATATGATTTCCATAATTGCTGTGCTTGCTTCCGCTTGGATAGTAAACAAAATTGTTCCTGCTGAGAACGATAAACCCATTGGGAGCATTATTGAATTGCCCGATTACCAAATTCCTTCTTTGCGTAACGCTTTATATTCAACGTGGCTTAAGGTTTTGATATTCATAAAGGGCGTAACTAAGATAATTGTCATAATGACTATAATTCTGTGGATTCTTGGAAACATAAGCATTGAACAGTTCAGTAGTTTAGCAGATGGTAAATTAGAATATGTTGAGCCTGCAAGTATTGAAGAAAGCTTGTTGGGACACATTGGAAAAGCCATTCAGCCTGTGTTTGACCCCATTGGCTACGACTGGAAGATTACTGTTGGAGTCCTATCTTCTTTTGCTGCAAGAGAAGTGTTTGTGAGCACTATGGCAAGCCTATATGGACTAATGGATGAGAGTGCTATTGAACACCTGCATGATTTCCTTGCCCATGATGAAGCAATCACAACACCTGTCTTGCTATCACTGCTTGTTTTCTACATTTTCGCTATGCTGTGCATGAGCACACTGGCAATTATGAAACACGAGGCTGGTTGGAAAATGGTTCTGTGGGAGATTGCATACACTTGGTCTCTCGCCTATCTGTTTGCCTTTATTGTCTATAAAGCATCAAGCCACTTATTAGTATAATACACTTATCTCTTTATTTTCTGTTCTTTCTTTTGGATTTTTTCTAATAACCAAGAGGGAGGAGGCACATGCAGGTATTTATCTATCGGAATGGCAATAACTTCAGTGTTGGGTAGAGATTCTTCTAATTGTTTTACTAACTCATCTGTGATAGTGGGATTATAACTGATGTCAAGCAATTCAAGCTGTTTCATTTGCAACAGTATCGGCAGAATCTTTTGGAGGTCAAGGGGCAGGTTGTAACTAATATCAAGGATTCTGAGGGATGCGAGTTGGGGCATTGTCTCAGGCAAATCTTCAAGTTCGTTGGCTTTCAGGTTTATTAGTCTCAAATTTTCTAATCGGTGTACGTCTTTTGGCAGATGCTTGAGCAGATTGTTTCTCATCCATAACTCTTCAAGATTTGAAAGGTTAGTAATTGATGACGGCAGATGCCTAATAACCTGATCATTTAGAGACAAAACCTTTAATTGTTTAAGATTTTCTATGCATGATGGAATGCTTCTTACCTTAAACTTTGCTGGATGGAAATAGAACCCATCAAAGATGAGCGTATCCAGATTGGTTAACTTGCATATTGTTGGAGGGAATTGCGATAATTTATTGCCGCCAAGATTGAGATATGATATGTTTTTCATTGAAGATATTCCTGCAGGGAAGCGTGTTAATTGATTTAGAGAGACATCAAGATGTTCAATTCCTGTCAATTTCCTTATTGAAGCAGGCAGGACTTCCAGTTGATTGCCTCTTAAATCAAGTTTCCTTAACTTTCTTAAATTTCCAATGCAAGAAGGAATTTTTTTTAGGTAGTTCATACGTTCGCCAAGATTAATATATCCTAACTTTAAAACTTCAAGATTTGCAAGTTTACATAATCCAGAACCAACTTCTAACATATTGTTTGAGCGAAGGTCAAGAACCTTCAAGCTTTTTAATTTTCCTACATTATCAGGTAATTCTTTTATGTCGCACTCACTCACTATAAGCGTTTCAAGAGACTTTGATTTAGCAAGGGCATTAAAAACCTGTTCTGCATTAAGCCATACATTTCCATGGAGGTTTAGCCATTTCAAATTGGGTAAGTCACTAATAGTGGGAGGCAACTTAGTTATCAAATTATTATTCAAAGCAAGAAATTCCAGACTTTTCAGGTCTTTCACATTAGCAGGAATGGAAAAAAGTTGGTTATGAGATAGGTCAATGGCACGCAAACCATCGCATCCAGAAAGGATTGAAAAAACTTCTTCAATATCCAACATGTAAGTTCTCTTAAGGTTAATTGCTTCCAGAGAAATGTCACAAATGGCTTCACTAATATGGTTAATAGCCTTATTGTCGTTGAGTTTCAAAACCCTTAGATTTGTTAAAAGCCCTATCTCATCAGGCAAAGAAGTGAATTGGTTCCAAGATA
The DNA here is from genome assembly GCA_024280615.1 of Bacteroidota bacterium. GTDB lineage: Bacteria > Bacteroidota > Bacteroidia > JAADEI01 > JAADEI01 > JAADEI01. The sequence continues at coordinate 7,863 of JAJRPU010000146.1, forward strand.
AGTCTAAATACCATAATTTGGGCAACTGGGAAAGCTCTCTTAAAACCTGTTTGATTTTAAGTTCTGGGTTTTTCCTAAGTATGATAACCTCAATGTTTTTGAAATTAAGCACTTCATTGGGCAACGTAGTTATTTTAGCATACGATAAGTCAAGGATTTTCACTGAATCTGGATTGGCGTTTCGTAAATCTTGCAACCTGTAGATTTTCTCATCTGGCAACTTAAAAAACGACTCTATTGACTGTTGAGAAAAAATAGAGTTCGTTGTTATCAACAGGGAAAATATCAATCCGCTGAACCCTTTGTATTTTAAACTTTTCATAGCAGGGCTAAATTACTCAGTTTGACAATTCCAACCTTTTGCATATTTAGACCGTTTATAAAAAGTGAAAATTAACACGTAAAATCAAGATGCCATGATGAAGCAAATACTCCTAATTGCGGGACTTTCAACAATGATGATTATCGGAACCTCTTGCAGCAACAATAAGGGGCAAATCATGTGGCAGGACGTTGGCGAATGCATGGGTGGTGACGTTACAGGGGGAGGTTCAGGAGCAAACATGTCAGAAGAAAGAACATGGAACAATCCTTCTGAAATTGCAGAAGTAAACTTTGATATAACAGCTGCAGATAAAGGAGAATTGAGGGTTACACTCACTGATGCCAGTGGCAATGTGGTGTTTGACCATGCCATAAACAGAGATTCTGGTGATGACACATTCTCTGGCACTTCTAAAAGTGGAACCCCAGGTCAATGGACAATTAAGGTAACTCTTAAGAAATTCAAAGGGGACGGTTCATTCAGTGTCTGTCCTGTAAATTAAAGAACCATGCGAGGACTTGTCATAATGATAATACTTGCAGGATTTGTAATGTCTTGCGCTCCTACTGCCGATTGGAAATGTTACTGCAAAAGGAAAGACACGGGGACAGAATATCTCTCTTCAATTATAACAAATGAAAAAGCTAAAGATGCAGAGGCAGTGTGCAGGACCGAATGTGAAGTGATTGACGAAGAACTCTATTCCAGAGTGGAAGAAATAAAATAAAAGGGAGATGAAGGGACTATGGATTGTGTTGGTTGTGTTAGGGCTCGGCACAGCCCTTTTGAC